>JAGHTK010000153.1 GCA_018065435.1 Candidatus Alistipes equi | reverse complement strand
TCATGGGACCGAGAATTATTACCCAAAAACTTATAGTGTGAAACTAGGGAAGGGAGAGCCTAAAAAGGGTTCTCTTTTTTTATTCTGCTAAGTAGTTACAGTACTTCTCCAAATTCAAGTATAAAAATTTGAGTTTTTACATCTTTCTTGTAATTTTGTTTGAATTATAAAAGCTTTTTAGATATGGCAAATTTAAGATTATTGAAAAAAGAGATAGATTATCGTCTCGAAGAGTTCGCTTTTGATTGTGATATGGCTATTTGTTTTCAAGCAGACAAAGAGAATGAGATATTCCCGCTAATGCAGCAGGGCGTTGAACTTCGCAATGAATTTTTTACAAAGGTCAACAATCCAACAGAACCTCACAATCCATCATTGGTTAGAAAGTATTACAAGGCCCTTAGAAAGGATGTTGATGCTTCTTTCGATGCTCTATATGTAAAACTGAGTGAGGCTATAAAATAGTTTTCAGTCGAAAACAATCTAAAAAATGGTGGCCAATTGGCTACCATTTTTAGAATATTTTTATTCATACTTTTCAAGTCGCTATTTCTGAAGAGTTTCCCAAATCAAATCCTTTAATTCTTGTATTCCCATCCCTGATACGGATGATATGAATACATTTGGTATATTTTTGGGAAGTTGTGAACTCAATTCTCCAATAAGTTCTTCACCTAGAATGTCACATTTCGTGATAGCCAGAAGACGTTCTTTATCCAAAAGTTCAGGATTGTATTGAGATAGTTCATTCAAAAGAACTTCATATGCATGATTTATGTCATCTTCTTCGGCAGGAATCATAAAGAGTAATATGGAGTTGCGTTCTATGTGCCTTAAAAATCTTACTCCAAGGCCCTTGCCTTCGTGGGCACCCTCAATAATACCAGGAATGTCGGCCATAACAAACGACTTTCCTTCACGTGCTTCAACAATGCCTAAATTTGGTTCCAGTGTTGTGAAGGCGTAGTTGGCAATTTTGGGCTTGGCTGCTGACACAACGGAAAGCAGAGTACTTTTTCCAGCATTTGGAAAGCCTACAAGACCAACATCTGCTAGAACCTTCAACTCCAGTATGAACGCTCCTTCACGACCTTCTTCTCCTGGTTGTGCGTAACGAGGCGCTTGATTGGTAGGCGTTTTGAAATTCCAGTTACCAAGTCCTCCTCTTCCACCTGGCAGAAGTACAAGTTCTTCGCCTTCTTCGGTAATTTCGCCGACCATTTCGCCTGTTAGTGCATCCTTGGCCGTAGTGCCAAGAGGAACGGGTATTATGATATCCTTCGCATCTTTGCCTGCGCATCTTGCACCGGAACCATTTTCGCCATCCTCCGCAAATTGGTGACGCTTGTACTTTAGATGAATCAAAGTCCAGTATTGTTTATCTCCACGAAGTATGATAGATCCTCCGTGTCCACCATCCCCACCATCCGGGCCACCAAAGGCGACGAATTTTTCGCGACGGAAATGCGCAGAACCAGCTCCACCATGACCCGAGCGGGCAAAGATCTTTACGTAGTCTACAAAATTACTTCCAGTCATATTACATCCTTTCCGGTACCATGATGCCAAGTAGAGACATCGATTTCTGTATTATCAGTGACACTTCTCTAGCAAGCGAGATACGTAAAGCAACCTTCTTTTTATCCTTGTCTGAAAGAATTGAGTTGTCATGGTAGAAGGCGTTGAATTCTTTTGCAAGTTCGTAGGCGTATGCGGCAACGATTGCAGGTGAGAAATTCTTTCCAGCATCTTGTACACTATCTGGGAAGATGTTCATCATCTTTATAAGGGATAGTTCCTGGGCATTGAGTTCTGCATCACAAGGAACGTTTGCGTTGATCTTTTCATCCCCAGCCTTACGTAGAATGGAACGGATTCTTGCATATGTATATTGAATGAATGGTCCGGTATTTCCGTTAAAGTCGATACTCTCCTCTGGATTGAAGAGCATTTTTTTCTTTGGATCCACCTTTAAGATGAAGTACTTCAAAGCTCCAAGTCCTATGGTGCGGGAAATGCTATCAATTTCCTCTGGGGTACATCCATCCAACTTGCCAAGTTGCTCGGACATTTCACGGGCTGTAGCTACCATACCTTCGATAAGTTCGTCCGCGTCCACAACTGTGCCTTCACGTGATTTCATCTTACCGTTAGGAAGTTCCACCATACCATATGAAAGATGGTGGATATAGTCACTCCAGGAGTATCCCAATTTCTTTAGAACTAGTTTTAGTACCTGAAAATGGTAGTCTTGTTCGTTTCCTACGACATATATCATTTCATCCAGGGAGTTCTCTTCGACACGCGTAAGGGCGGTGCCAAGGTCCTGCGTCATGTAAACTGATGTGCCATCACGTCTCAAAAGCAGTTTTTCATCCAGTCCGTCAGCTCTCAAATCAATCCATACCGAGCCGTCATCCCTGCGATAGAAAACTCCGTCGCGAAGGCCTTTTTCTACGAGCGATTTGCCCAAAAGATAAGTCTGAGATTCGTAGTATACTTTGTCAAAGTGAATGCCCATCTTTTCGTATGTCTCGTCGAATCCCTCATATACCCATCCGTTCATCTTTTTCCAAAGAGAGCGAACTTCTGGATCTTCTTTTTCCCATTTGCGAAGCATTTCTGCAGCTTCGAGCATAATAGGAGCCCCGGCCTTTGCCTCATCTTCGCTCTTCCCTTGTTCCATCAATTGCTTGATCTCTTCTTTGTAGTGCTTGTCAAAGCATACGTAATAGTCTCCTACAAGGTGATCTCCCTTCTTTTTTGAACTTTGTGGGGTTTCACCTTCACCATATCTAAGCCAGGCTACCATTGATTTGCAAATGTGTATTCCTCTATCGTTCACCAAATTTGCCATGATGATATTGTGACCATTGGCCGAAAGAATCTGAGCTACGGAATATCCTAAAAGATTATTTCTGACGTGTCCCAAATGCAGAGGCTTATTCGTATTTGGGGAGGAGTACTCAATCATTATGTTTCTGCTAGTCTTTTGTGGCAAGAGGAAATTTTCAGAATTGGCCAATTGATTAAACTGACGAATCCAAAAACTATCCTTTAGTTCAATGTTGAGATATCCCTTGATGACGTTATATCCTGCTATGTCTTCACAGCTTCTTAGAAGTTCTTCACCGATAAGTCGTCCTATTTCGTCGGGAGATTTGTGCGCTATTTTTGTGAATGGGAATGTTATTAGGGTATAGTCTCCCTTGAATTCCTTACGTGTTATTTGTATCTGTACAAGATTCTGTGGAATGTCTTCTTGGAAAAGTGTACGTACGGCTATAAGTGAAGCCTTAGAAATATATGACTCTGCTGAATTCATGATGGTTGGAACTATTTTTTAAATATGAAAAATACTGCTAAAAGCAGAAATATAAACCCTACGATGTGGTTCCATCTGATAGCCTCATTTTTCATAACTATCTGAACAAGAACCGCAAATACTGTTAGCGAGATAGCCTCCTGTAATATTTTGAGTTGCCATATTGAAAACGGGCCACCATATTCCACACTTCCAAGTCGATTTGCGGGAACCATTGCTAAGTATTCGAAAAAAGCAATCATCCAGCTCAACACAATTACAGCAATGAGGCTGAATCGTTCAATTTTAGATTTGAACATAACTTGTCCGTACCATGCTATAGTCATAAGCATGTTGGACACTACCAGTAGCAAAATTGCAATTATACCTCTAATCATGGAGTTATCTCATTATACCGCGCGAAAGTACTAAAAATATATCAATTAGATGGAATTACTTTCTTCAAAGCTATGACATACGCATGATTTTCCTACCATACTTTCTGGAAAAGTGTTTTGAGAGGTTCGATTTTAACATCTGGTGAAAAAATTGTAATTGATGCAACTGTTGGAGGAGTAAATATGCTGTCTAGGAACTCAAAATATCCATGTGGGTACATACTCAAACTAGCCCAACCATGTCGTCCGCAGACATTGGGGCGTGGAAATGATATTTGGTTCTTGAATAATTTTTAATTGAATGAAACTCCAGCTAAGCTTTAACTTCATCTTACCGGTGTCGTCTCATTGTACCGCCTTATTGTCTTCCATCCAGTTCTCTGCCCAAATAGTCTTCTGTAATCATATCAGTTCTAGCATATATATTGGAAGCAGGATAGTCTGTCCATCTTTACGCAGATCCTTGCTATAGACTAGAAGGCGTTTATCGATGCGCGATGAGAACTTCTCGCAGAAAGCATCCAACGAAGGATGTAAGTTATAACCATCAGATTTTACCTCTATCGGCCACAGTTTTGTTCCGCGTGACAGTAGGAAATCTACCTCATAGTTATGCTTCTCATCTTTAGGGAATGTATAATAGAATAGTTTGTTGCCTGCTGCACGAAGCATCTGTGCCGCTAGATTCTCATACACATAACCGAGATTTACACTAAGCTTGTCACTCAGCAATTTATTGTAGATAATATTGTCGGCATATTTCTTGTCCCAGAAACACAGCGTTACCATCAAGCCAGTGTCTCCAACATACATCTTGAAGCGGTTCTTATCCTCTTCTCTAGACAATCCTACATTAGGATCATCGGCATGATAGCACATGTTCACCGTCTTGCTGTCTTCCAGCTCAAGGAGCAAGTCTGACATCTTATCAGCAGGCACACCTTTTATGACGGACGAAGGTGCAAAGCGAGAAATTCCTCTACTCAACTGTGCAGGGATACTCATGAATAGTCGTCCCAACTTACCTGTCTTATCCAGCTTACGAAAATCGTCTTCATATAGTTTGATGATTTTTCTTTTGACGGCATCCACATCCTTCAAGTTCTTGGTGTCAAGGTAGGTATTAACAGCCTGTGGCATACCACCTATCAGCATGTATAGTCGGAGGTCTCGCATACGAGAACGATTCAGATCATCGCCCATACTCAGGCATCTTTCCCATACTTGCTGCAAGAGTGGTATGGTTGCCTTATCGCCCATGGCCCATCGGAACTCCTCATAATCCATCGGGAACATCTCCACACGGTCTTCCTCGCTGGGAATAGTGATATTCTCTGTGTTCTTCTTGATTGAAATCAGCGAGCCTGTCTCAATGTAATCGTAACGATGGTCTGCTACAAGATACTTGATGGCTTGTCTGGCCAAAGGGCATTTCTGTATTTCATCAAAGATAATCACTGATTCACGAGGATAAAGCACTTTCTGATACTTGCTCTGCAAATACAAGAAAAGATAATCCAGATTCTCTATACTCTTACTGAAGAGCTTGTGTACATCCTCGCCGGCTTTGTTGAAGTCGATAAGGATATACGAGCGATATTCTTTTTGAGCAAACAGCTCTACTATAGTTGATTTGCCAATACGGCGAGCTCCCTCAATCATTAAGGCGCTGTGACCATCATTCTGTTGCTTCCATTCAAGCATCTCGGCATATATTTTCCTTTCAAAAATACGTTCTTTCATGTAACATATTAATTTCGGGCGTAAATATATTGCTAATGAATATTTTATACAAATATCTTATATATTTTTATTTCATCCCCTCAATTTTATATGATAAAAACTCTATTAGTCCCGTAATTTTATTACTAATATTTACTATCATTCCCGCTATTACAACGCACCAGACTGCACAATCTGTAATAAAAAAGATGTCTTTAAATCTACGCGTATAAACGTAATTTTCTTATTATAAACTAATTTTTGGAATTAACCTTGTGCTTTGAGCCGACTTTTGTCCCTGGTTTTTGCTTAAGAGTACCATCTCTCTTCAGTCTAATTGTTTTAAGATGGCTGCCTGGCTTAGGTCCTCTCTTGTGAGGAATGATATTTCCGTTTTCTGCATGTTGATTATTATGTGAACCTTTCTTTGGGTCTAGTTGTGCTTTCTTCGTCTTTTAACGATTCCGGCATAGCCACTAAACTAAGCCTGATGTGTCATGCTTATTCCTTTGCTAAAACACAAATCTCTGTCCGTTTGTTAAAAATTCACATCCTAAATAAGAATGCCCTGTCTTCTGTTTTCGATAGTAGCAGTTGGCATTTTTTTGATGTACCCTTATACAATTGTATATTTTTCAATTTTACAGCTATGTTTCTTACTGTCTTTGTCATAGTTGATACCAACTAGAAGAATTTCACCAGCAAATGACTGCAGAATTTCAGGATAATCTCTATCTTTAATTTGGTTAATAGCCGCTTTTACTGTTTTGTTCCACTTCAATTCTATGACCAATAGAGGGTTATCAGTGTAGCGTCTTGGTATCAAGACAATATCGGCATACCCCTTGCCACTGGCAAGTTCTTGAATTTCAATATAGTGATCAATAGCACCAAGATAAGCTAGGCGAATGGTAGAACGTAGTGCTTGCTCGTTGTTGTAGAAATTAGGCGCGACTTTACTGTTGTGTACTTTCTCGATGTTTTTTGCAACAGTTTCTTCATCCATTTGCCATGTGGCTTCTAAAAGCATATCTGAAGCACGGACAAGTTCGCAAAGTTCCTTATGGCTTTTACTGCCACGTAGTGCCTCGACAAACTCTTCACGAATCTCTTGGTTAGGTAGAGTTGCACGTCTGTTCGTTCGATCGTAACTCAAATAACCAAGATGGATGAGCAGAGTGAACAATTCTTCATTTTCACTAATATCCGTAAGGTCATTACCAAATCGCAAGACATTTAATCGAATTTCTTTACCTGTAATAAGATTTTCCAATGATTCCTTGACATTATTGAAATCAAGATCAATGTATCGCTGTAAAGATTCAAATGATTCTGTTTTTGCCCAATAGTTGTCGCAATGGCGTTCTCTGATAGCCGACATGACAGAGTTGGGATTGTAGATTGCAACCTTCTGTACTATTGAATTTGGATCTCTCCAATCAAACGAATCCATTTCGTAACCATAGTACCAACGTTTCAGTTCGTTAAAACTCATGTGATGCTTTTTAGCAAGAATACGTACATCTTCATCATTAAAGCCTAGATATCCACCCAAAGCTCCAGGCTGGGTCATAGAGTATTCTCTAAAATCATTCAATGCAGACTGTGTGCCATATTTTTTATAGGCAGAATGCCTGTCATATAGGCACCGGCAAATACTCTTGCTGAATTTCCACCCTTGAACAGACGTCTTAACAATTTTACATAGTCATCCATTACTTGTGGTTTACTGGATAACTCTCGGCACATCGCATCCCATTCATCAATAATCATGATAAATTTTTCTCCTGTTTTGGAAGCAACTTCTAACAGAACGTCCATAAGGTCAGAATCGGCAGGATAAGCAATGTCCGGATACTCTTTTTTGATGTCATCAATAACCTTATGTTGAAGATTACTGATAATCTCATCTGTCTTATTCAATCTGGTAGTAAAATCTGTAATGTCTATATACAAGACCGGATATCTGTTAAGGTGTTCTTTGTACGTTGGATCATTGGCTATCTCAAAATTCTCAAACAAGGAAGAAGAATCACAAGATTTGTCGTAGTATGCGCACAACATGTTTGCAGCAATAGACTTGCCGAAACGACGAGGGCGTGTTACACAGGTAAGCATGTTAGCGCCACCCAGCGTAGAGTTGATGTATGCTATCATACCTGTTTTGTCAATGTATTCGCTAGTAGTATACTTTACGAATCCTGCATTTCCTTTGTTGAGATATGTACCCATATTATTGTCTGTTCACTTTAAGATGCTGTATTTTCGCTTATTACAGCGCTCTGCACTACAAAGGTATGTTTTTTCGATATATTCTTCAAAACACATCGTTCTATGGATATACGCATGATTTTCCTATTAGACGTTCTGGAAAAGTGTTTTGAGAGATTCGATTTTGCCATCTAGTCAAAAATTGTAATTGATGCAACTGTTGGAGGAGTAAATATGATGTCTGGACGTGAAACTACCCAACTGCACGTTGATATGTACAGCATATACGTTCAACGCCTGATCTATTACGCGGTTACCATCATCTTCTCTAAATTTTGAACGAATCTTCTTTGTCATCCTTTTAATAATTGATGCCTCATTATTTTCAAGAGAACGCTCAACGTCTATAACTGGAAAAACACGACTTAGCCAACTACATCTATATCCATTAGGCGTATCCAACCACTCTACGCGCAATAGCGCATGCGCAAACATAAGTTCTGTAGCCATCTTTTGTTGGCGATAATAGCGGAGTAACTTTTGGCATATGGGCCAACGGACAGCGTACAGACCAAGACGCAAAGCCTCTACGCTAGGACGAATCGGTGGCGTTGGTGTAATCAATCCTTTCTCTGCTGTTGCAATACCTAAGATACTCATCGCACCTAAATACCAGATAACTCTTTCCCTTTACACGTTCTAGTGCATAACCTTCTTGGTATAAATAACTTTGCTCTTATACTTGAGCAACCTTTTGGGTAGTTTGCCATATAAACCTTATAATTTAGCGCAACATAATACAGAGATTACTAATACTGAACATTGCAAAAAATAGGGCCAAAATCGGCCACGAAATGCACTTTTTTAAGGACATCTGTTTAATTTTTAATTGTAAATTTCAAAATCATGCATAAAGCCTAATTCAAAGCATATGCTTGAATTGCGAATATTGCTTAATTTTGCTACTGGAACGAAACTATTGCATGAAAACCGCTCTTATTACAGGTGCGTCCTCTGGAATGGGACTTGAATACTCTAGGCAATTGGCTGCCATTGGGTATGATATCATCGTTGTGAGCAATCGCGAGGAAGAAAACAAAACTGTAGCTCGTATGCTTCATCTGAGTTATGGTGTAAGGACCTATCCGCTTTATTGTGATCTTACGAAAAATGATGCGGCGGAAAAAATATATGACTGGATTCATCAGCAGGAACTTTTAATTGATGTCCTTGTTAGCAATGCTGGTATTCTTCAGTTCGGACTTGTCAAACATTCTTCGCTAGAAAATCTAGAAAAAATTACACAACTGCATTGTCTTCAGCCGGCGAAACTTCTTTACCTTGTTGGTGGAGATATGATTAAAAGACATTTTGGCTACATACTTGTAGTATCTTCCGTCTCAGCTTGGACAAAATATCCGACCATCGCTATGTACTCGGCGACAAAAGCCTTTTTACGTAATCTTTCGGAGAGCCTTTGGTTTGAATACCGTATGGAGGGCGTAAGCGTGACGACTGTCTATCCAGGTGCCGTTGATACACCTTTATATTCGCTTGATGATTCAAAGCGCAAGTGGCTTTTAAGATTTGGCGTAATGCTCAGTGCCCAAAATGTTGCGAAAAAGGCATTAAGGGGCATGTTCAAAAAAAAGCGTAGGGTAGTGCCAGGTATATTTAATCGTCTCTCACTTTTTTTGGTTTGCATTACACCTGCATGGTTGATTCTTCTTATAATGCGCATTCCACCTATACGTTGTATTCTGAAAAAAGCCTAGTTCGCTAGATTTGGGTTTCTTCTAGTTGCAAAGAAATTTTATCTTTGCACCGCATTTTAGATATGGAATTTCTAACTGACATATTTTTCGGTAGTTCAACGGCCCATGCGATAATGATTCTTGCACTTGTCATTACCATAGGCATGGCCCTTGCAAAGGTGCGTGTGTGTGGCCTTTCGCTAGGTTCGACATGGGTACTTTTTGCAGGCATATTGGTTGCCGAGCTAGGCATTCGTGTTGATGATGCAATACTTGGCTTTGCACGTGATTTCGGACTTATACTTTTTGTGTTTTCCTTAGGTCTTCAAATTGGCCCGGGATTTTTCTCTTCCTTGCGCCAGGGTGGCATACGTCTGATGTGGCTTTCGCTTTTGGTAATGATTCTGGGAGGAATTGTGACATATGTCATACATCTTATCTCTGATACACCATTGCAAACTCTAGTTGGAATTATGGATGGCGCTACGGCTAATACACCAGCTATGGGAGCAACACAACAGGCATATATGGATTGCGCGGGTACGGACGATGCTTCCATACCGCTTTCGTTTGCCATCTCATATCCTTTTGGTATTGTAGTTACTATAATTGCATTTATTCTTCTGCGTTACATTTTGCGAATTGATTTCGGTAAGGAGACGGAGGCTTATAACGCACTTCGCTCTGAAAATACGATGGCTGCGAAGTATTCCATTGAAATTAAAAACGAACAACTTTCTGGTCAAACGGTAGGCTATATAAGAAAACTTATAGCAAGGCCGTTTGTTATTTCTAGAATTTCACATGATAATCAGGAGGCTTTCATTGCAGATGAATCAAGTCCACTCTTTTGCGGGGATAAAATCTTCGTTGTTTCCTCTCATGAGGATAAACCTGCCATTTTAGCATTCTTGGGTTCAGAAATACAGATGCTTGAAAACGAATGGGGTAAATTTAGCGGTGCTCTTGTATCAAGACGAATTGTTATCACACGACCTGAAATTAACGGAAAGCGCTTTTCGGATTTGAGATTGCGTACGAAATACGGCATTAATATCACACGCATCTCGCGTGCGGGCATTGATATTATCCCATATCAGGGTATGGAACTTCAGTTTGGCGACAAGGTGATGGTTGTAGGCTCCGAAGAAGCAATTCAAAAGGTCTCCAACTTGTTGGGCAATTCGATGAAAAAGTTGCACAAGCCGCACATTTTGACAATGTTTTTAGGTATAGCTTTAGGCGTCTTACTGGGAACATTGCCTTTGATGAATATTCCTCAGCCTGTTAAATTGGGATTGGCCTCAGGACCAATGCTTGTGGCTATATTTATCGGACGTTTTGGTACGCACTGGCATCTGATAACCTATACAACTCTCTCGGCAAATCTCATGCTACGTGAAATAGGTCTTTCACTTTTTTTGGCATCCGTTGGCCTTCTTTCCGGAGGTGGATTCCTTTCGGCACTTATTTCGGGTGGCTATGTCTGGATTATATATGCATGCCTGATTGCACTTATTCCGCTTTTATGTGTGGGCATTTATGCTCGTATGCGCTTCCATATGGACTACTATACGATACTTGGAACACTTTCCGGAAGTATGACAAACCCGATAGCTTTGGATTATTCAAACCAGCAGGCTTCTTCTGATATGCCTTCGATAAGTTATGCTACGGTATATCCTTTGGTTATGTTCCTACGTGTAGTTATAGCCCAATCTATGATACTTTTCTTGATGTGATAAGATATTTCCTATTCAAAATCAGTACTGTGTTTGAAAACGGAAAATCTATGAAGCATTGTGCTTACTTCGAAAATCCAAAATCCTCTCAAATTCTGTTTTCGTCATAAAAAAAGCCCACGAATATGTGAGCTCTTTTCTATGGTATGCCGTCTAATTATTTTTTGTGAGACTTACTATGATTTTTGCGTCGGAACACCAAAATTGCGCATACAATAATGACCAGACATCCGATAATCAAATATTTTCCTGTCCCCATATTGTCACCTTTGACTCTTGACCACATTTCCAGCATATACTCGGTACGATCTGCTGAGTCGTGCATCATTGCACATCGATTGATAATGCTTATATCAGGGTACTGAACGTGATTTATACGTATGCTGTCATGACCAGGACCAAAGAAATAACTTACATTGGAATACTCTTTAATTTCAGGATCTTCATTCGCTTTGAGAATCTCTTCGGAAGCAATCGTGCTGACATAGCCGATGGCATCCATATTCTTAATAGCATTCTGAGGTATGCACATGTAATTTATAAAATAACTTGCAGCCTTAACGTTCTGAGCATACTTAGGTATTACCCATCCGTCAAAGAATACATTACTTCCTTCCTTAGGAATTGTATAATCAAGTTCTACACCTACTTCCTTTGCTTCCTTTATGGCCCATGCAGCGTCTCCACCCCATGTCATGTTTATATAGACATTTCCTTTGGTCATCATCTCCTTGCCGAAGTCTGCCTCCCATCCAACGATATGCTTCTTAGCCTGCATAAGGAATTTCTCAACAAGGGCAATCGCCTCATCCGAAGAATCTCTCATAAGATCGTTTAGAAGGATTTCTCCCTTCTGGAGTTGCTCGTACTTCATGTATGCCAAAATAGGGCAGAATACATCGCGAAATGCATCTTTTAGAAGAATCTTTCCGTGGAATTTTTCATTCAGAAGAACTCCCCAAGATGAAGCTTCCTCCTTTTTAACATATTGCGTGTTGTAAAGGATACCTGTTGTTCCCCACATGTATGGCGCTACGTAATCGTTAGGATTGCACCCTGAATTATCCATTTGGTTTACGCACTGGGCAATATATGGAGAGATATTCTCTTTTATGTAGTTCGGAGTTTTTCCAAAATTCTGATCAATCGGGAGCAGAAGCTTGTTGCGAAGCATTCTCTCGATGATGTAGTCCGAAGGACAAACAACATCAAAGTCTTCATGACCACGTTCTATCTTAGCAAGCATAATCTCATTGATATCAAAGAGCTGGTATATGATTTCAATGTCCTCTCCGGTCTGTTCTTTATACCATCCCTTGAAATTTGCTAGAACATCCTCGTCAATGTAATCTGCCCAATTGTAGATTTTCAGGATGTTTTTTCTATCCTGAGCTTGCGTGCTGTATGCAAAAACCAGCAAAAGAATACCGAAAAATATGGTGCGTATCAGCCTTTTCATTTGTTGTTAGTTTTTTTTGCCAAACGGCGTGAACGAATGTTTATTGTTACAAGTAATATAAGTATTGTTACAAAAATTATAGTGGAAAGTGGTCTCAACTCTGGGGTGAGACCTCCCTTGTGTGCATCTGCATAGATGTACGTGGATAGCGTTTCAAGTCCTTGATTGCCTATCGTGAAAATCGTTACAGCAAAGTCATCAATCGATAAGGTGAAACTTAAGATGAAACCCGATACCATGCCTGAACGTATTTGTGGAACGATAACCTTGCGAAGGGCCTGAAATGGAGTTGCTCCAAGATCGAGTGCTGCTTCATATATGTTCGGATTGAGTTGACGCAGGCGTGGCATTATGCTTAGAACGACATACGGAGTACAAAAGGCGATGTGCGAGAGTACAACTGTAAGATAGCCTTGCGTAAGACCAAGTGCCACAAAGAGCAAAAATAGCGAGATACCGGTAATGATGTCCGGATTAATCATCGGTATGCTGTTTACGAAACTGAGAATTTGGCGCTGCCTATTTCTCATGTTATGGATGCCGATGGCTGCAATGGTCCCAAGTAGTGTTGAAACTATCGCTGCAATTATGGCAATTGTAAAGGTGTTTTCGATGGCCGATAAAAGCGAATGCCTAACACCTCCCGAAAAAAGCGACGTGTAAAGCTTCGTAGAAAAGCCTGTCCAGTTGCCTAGTACCTTAGATTCGGTGAATGAGAATATGGCGATGATTGCAATTGGAGAGTATAGCAGAACGAGCAAAATCCACAAATATGTCTGTGCAAAAAACTTTTTCATATAATGCCCCCTTCCTCTTCTTGAACACTATCTTCTCCGCGAAGCAATGTTGATACGACTATGATAAGTAGCATTATGAATGCAAGGGCCGCTCCATAGTTCCACATTCCGTTGTTGATATTCTCCTGAATGGTTGTGCCGAACAACTTTATGTTGTTAAGCGTTAGAAGCTCCGATATGGCGAACGTTGAGATTGTTGGCATAAATACCATCATCACGCCACTCATAATGCCAGGAACCGATAGCGGAAGTGTGACTTTGAGAAATACCTGAAGAGGTGTCGCTCCCAGATCTTGGGCTGCTTCAACCAGCGAATAATCCATCTTTTGCATCGTGTTGTAGATGGGAAATATCATAAACGGCAGAAAATTGTATACCATACCGAATATGAGTGCCGTCTCTCCTAGAGGGAATTTCAAAAAGTCAAAAAGCGCTACTGTAGCAAGAGTTCTTACCAGAATGTTTATCCACATCGGTAAGATGAAAAGTATCACTGTAATTTCAGAACGATTGAGTTTGCGATTGGACATAATCCAAGCCGCCGGATACCCAAGAAGAATGCACAACAGGGTAGTGATAACCGCAACGTAGATGGAATAGATAAACGTATTGATAGCTTCTGGTTGGTTGAAGAATTTCTCGATATTGCGAAATGTGAAATTCCCATTGCTGTCTTCAAATGCGTAAACTATTATCAATAGAAGCGGTAAAATCACGAAAAATGCAAGAAATATGGTATATGGGATAGCCCAATTCTTGCGTTTGTTAAGTATGTTACTGAACTTCTTCACTCTTAGCTTCTGATAATAAGGAAATGTGAATGTTCTCTGGTTTTACACAAAGACCTACGATATCGCCCTTGTCCCAGACATCCTGCGTATCAACATATACATCACCATGCTCGGTTCTTACCGTAATGTGGTAGTGATTTCCTTTGTAGAGAATAAAGTGCACGAATCCTTCGATTGTACCTTCCTCCTTATTGTCCATCATTTCCACATCTTCAAAATTGATTTGAACAGATACCTCGCTGCCTTCTTCTAGGGAGCTGTCCTTAACTTCCCACTTCTTTCCGAGGAATTCCACCTCGTTTTTTGAAATAAGTTTACCCTGAAGCGTATTGTTCGTACGTTCTTTATGCATTACGTGAATATCCGAAGGCTTTATGAGCATGCCTATTTTGGAACCAACTTCGAAGCTGTTGTAGTCCTGTACCAAAAGTTCGAAACCGTTATCTGTTTCGATGTACATATCGTAGTGTACCCCCTTGAACGTACAACTGCGTACTGTTCCGGAAAATTGTGCATTTTCCAAATTCGTAATGAGGTATATGTCTTCTGGACGGATTACAACATCCACCGGAGTGTTGCGACCGAATCCCTTATCAACGCATTCAAATGAGTGATCGATGAAATTAACCTTCATGTCATCCTCCATCGTTCCGTTGAGAATGTTGCTTTCTCCAATAAAATCTGCAACAAACGAGTTTTTCGGTTCGTTGTATATATCCATCGGTGTACCTGTCTGCAAAATACGCCCTTCATCCATAACAACAATCGTGTCTGACATCGTAAGCGCCTCTTCCTGATCATGTGTTACATAGATAAAGGTAATGCCAAGTTCTTGATGCATCTGCTTAAGTTCGATTTGCATGTCCTTGCGCATTTTCAAATCGAGCGCTGCAAGTGGTTCGTCCAATAGAAGTACTTTAGGTCTGTTTACAATGGCACGGGCTATTGCAACGCGCTGCTGTTGACCGCCAGATAGAGAGTTGACATCCCTGTCTTCATAGTCGGTCATACTGACTAACTTGAGAACCTTTCTTACGGCCTTGTCCACCTTTTCCTGAGGAACCTTTCTCAGATGCATTCCGAATGCGATATTGTCGTAAACGTTCAGATGAGGAAACAAGGCGTATCTTTGGAAGACGGTGTTAAGTGGACGCTTGTGTGGCTCCAGATTTGTAATATCTTCGCCTTCCATTAGAATCGTTCCGCTTGTTGGAGAGAGAAAACCAGCTAAAAGTCTAAGCATCGTGGTCTTTCCACATCCTGAAGGACCTAACAGAGTCACGAATTCACCACGCCGTATTTCAAGATTGATGTCTTGAAGTACGCACTTTCCGGCGAAATCCTTTCTCAGATGCTCTATCTTGATGATTGTTGGGCTAGCAACCATTTTGCATCATGAGTTATTTCGATAGTAGTTTTGTTACGTTGAAATGGAAAGTTGCTCCCAATGCCAGAGCTATGCTTTTTGCATAGTTGTTGTACGCTGCCGTTGCGTGGAGTCGAAGATCCTTGCTCTTTTTAAGAGGGTAGTAATTGACACCACCTCCGGCATAGTAGTAATTCTTCTTTGTAGCAATTCCTGTAGGATTTATGGATTTTGAAGAGAAGTCATATTCGTCACCATATCCAAAGATGTCTCCTTTTTGGCAGAATTCGAATCCGCATGAAGCAAGCACTTCTACTCGGCCCTCTTTCCCGATAGGTATAAGAGCATTTGCACGAATTTGTCCCTGATCCGAGAAGAGTGTTCTCCATCCGTATGAGTATGTTGTATAATCAAGTTCGAGTGTAGCCTCTCCGATTGCGAACTGTTGTCCAAAGCAGATTAACTTTACGAAGTACCCACGGTCGTACTCCATCAAATGGCCAGAAAGCATAGGACGCCATATGCCATATTCGCCTCCCCATTTTGCTCCGTAGTGGAACAGTTTTGATTTGAATGGTCTTTCACCAAATGGAGATGATGAAAAATTGAATGAGAAATATGTAGTTTCGTCTGAAAGAGTGTACTTAAGTGCGGCACCCCACTGGTATACGGAAGAATTCCACCAAAAACTACTTCCCAGCGTTGAATGAGCATCAATGTCATAGGGAACATCCTCCCACAGACCCAGGTTGATCATATCCTTTCCTAATGTGAAATCAATTTTGTCATTATGAAAAGAAAAATACAGCCAATCAATCCAGTTTATTGTATCAGAGTAACCCAAATCCTCATAAAGTTCTTTGGTATAGACTCCAACCCAGTGATTGCACATGCTGTAGGATACGTGATCTCCGATGTTGCCGTCTAAAAATGTGTAGATTGCAGAACCTGTGAAATTGAATTTGTCATAGCCACTGCCCGAAGCAGGGATGGAAGGAACAACATCAAAACGCGAGGCAACGACAAATTCTGGTACGTTACTTGTCTTAGCCTCTTGCGAGTAAGTGTGAAAGCAACTTATGAGTGTTGCTACAAGTAATAGTGTTTTTTTCATTTCCCATAAAAAAATAAGGATGGTTCGGATTGCAAAGGTAACAAATAATGAAAAAAAGCAAAGGATGCGTAAAAAAAAGTTATGATATATGTATATTTTTTCTAACAGACTTCTTGAAAAGTGTTAGATCGGGTAATTTCGTATAATCTCAAAAGGCAAATAAAATGCCCATACATTGATGTATAAAAAAGAAGAAGAGCCCATGGCTCTTCCTCTTAATATGATGTGGAAAATTATTCCAAAATAACATATGCAAGATTGACATCAGCGCCGTCAATGAAGTTGCCCATCATTTTGGTCTTATCCTGAATATCAGTTTCACTAACTGGAGTGTCATTGATTCTTAGCTTCGAAACAATAAGAGGATAGTTTTCATTTCCAAGGTTGGTCGTAACGACCGCAGCTCTAGTAGAACCAAGAGCGATTCCAATCTTTCCGTAAGGAGCTGATATGGTTCCTCCAACTTTGCCGGTCAGCGTTTTGTCAGCACCTCCTTCGGCACCTACAAGGCCTCCGATGTAATTTATAGTTTCAGAATTGCATGTAACATCGATTGTGCCCAAATTTGTAGAGTTGGCAACGTCACCATTTAGATAGCCTACCAATCCACCAATTTCGCTGATGTATCCTTCAAGACCTGTTGCATTGCTAACTATGATTTTTCCGTTGAAGGAGCAATTATCAAATGTGCCATTAAAAGCTCCAGCAAGACCACCAACGTTCATGGTTGATGCTGTGGTGGAAACTAATTCTGCATTGCATATACAGTTCGTCATTGTATATGAAGAGCCTGACGAATATGAACCATAAATACCTCCAAGATAACTTCTTGTAGTAGCTTTACCCATTTGTGGTGCTGTTGAAAGTTCGAATGTTAACTTTCCGCTACTGATTAGGCCAGTATATGTGCTCTTGCCTTGTGCAACACCGATAATACCTCCGCAGTATGTCTGTACACCACCGGTTTTGATATAGATGTGACCATAGTTGGAACAGTCTGTCAAATTTCCGTAAGAATACCCAACAACACCTGCTACGCCTACATATTTTTCTCCTCCAGGGTTGAATAGAACGACTTCACCATAATTTGCACATTCCGTAAGGCTGACAGCCTTGGCACTCTTATAGGTTTTGGTATCATCTGAAGACTTAGGATATCCTGCAGAACCAACAACACCTGCTACGCAAGGATATAGTACACCACCTACACCGCCACTATCAGCATTCTTTGCAGATACGTTTCCAAATGAAACGCCTTCGCCACCCTGTAGCGTTACTTTACCATAGTTAATATTTCCAACAAGGTCCTTTGAAACATAACCTGCTACGCCACCGACGTTAGGGCGTGTTACCGATCCTTCACTGTCGATTTCGATGGAAACTTCACCATAGTTCTTACAGTAGTCAACCCTTGCAGCGGTATATCCAGTAACTCCTCCCACGTTAAGATATGCACCTGTGGATGCCTTTACGGAATGGAAAAGAACTTTTCCGTGATTCTCGCATTGGTCTACGATTCCTGATGAGTTGGAAGCACCAGAAACTCCTCCAACATAGAAGTTCTTCAAATTGCTTTGGCCACCCTCAACGTTAACGAGAACATTACCATAGTTGACGCATTTTGTCATGGTGACAACATCTGTAGCACCAGCATTGTTTCCGATAACTCCACCAAAGTAGTAACTAGAAGCTGAGGCACCATTTGATGTGATAGTCATGTCGCCATAGTTGATGCAATTTTCTAAGAACGAACCATTTGGAGCATAACCGATGATGTTTCCGGCCTTGTACTGAAAACCGAATGATTGTTCAGTCGTCAAAGAACTCGAAGCATAGTTTACAATACCAGAGAGAACACATGAAGCCGTACCTTCATCAACAAGAAAACCGATGTTTGTTGTAGCTGTAATCTCAGGTATTTCCAAAGAACATGATTCATCAATGATTAGATTTTTTATTGTTCCTGAAAGTGACTTTATAAGACCACGATTCATTTTGCAGTTCTTGATGCGGTATCCGTTTCCGTCAAGCACTCCTTGGAAGAGGTCTGCCGAAGTGACAGTCTTTCCTGCAAGATCAATTTCACCTGCGAGTGTTACTCTAGCGCTTGCACTCATATCTCCCGTGGCAAGCCATGTAACGAATTCATCGCCATTGGAAATAATTGTTTCTGTACTTTCAGTCATGGAAGCAAGTGCAATCTCAGGCATGTTAACAATAACACCAGCATTGAGCGTTTTGCCCGAAGCATAAGCTGTTTTAACTTTAAGCTTGCCTGCACTCTTGACTTTTACTGTGAAGCCTTGGCTGTAGTTTCCAGATGGAACAGAGAGGATGAATTCCTTTGCGCCACCCTGAGGTAGGTTGCCTAGGTAAAGAGCTCCAGAACCGGCGATGGTATTCATCTGATTATCCACGACCTCGAACGTTCCTGCAACAGGTTCGTTGGAGTTTGATTCGAAGATAATCGCGTCAACCGGAGTGTCAATGCTTACTTTTACAAATGCGCTAAGAGCTTTTAGCGTAACCGGCGTAGAGATGTTTGAGCAAACTCCGTAAATTACAGCTGAATTGTTAGCAAAGGAATTTGCAACATAATCTTGGTTTGAAGGTAGATGAATTTGACCATCCAAGACTGCACTGGCCGGATAAACTACCTTGAACGGCAGATTACTCTCAGAAAGTTTTAGAATCGCGAAATCGGCTGTTGATTTTCCAACATATTCGTCAGCAACCATTACATCTTCAACATTGCCAATGGCGTCAATGAATGACACCACGTCGCCTTTGCTCCAAAGAATGGAAAGAGCCTGCTCTCCAGTTCCAAGCTGAGTACGGGCACAATCTTCTAAACCGACATTTACAATTAATTTTCCTGTAGGATTAACATCCATCGTGTTATCCTTTGAACAAGCAAAGGCCATGAGCATTAATGCTAGACCTGCGAATAGATAAATTTTTTTCATTGCATTCACTTTTTTTAGTCAAACATTAATCCCAAGTACCTGTTTCTTCTGTGACATTGCCGATGCCACCTTCTACACTTGAAGCGAATCCCTCTTCAAGTCTTACGGACAACTCCATAAGATGTGGCGCATAATAATTTGAATAAGTCATAGGTTAAAATTTTAGAACTATTTATTAC
>JAGHTK010000051.1 GCA_018065435.1 Candidatus Alistipes equi | reverse complement strand
AATGAACAAATCAAAGCAGTGAAGCAAGCCTTCGATCGACTAAGTTTAGCCGAGAAAGCGGCCTAAAATCACTTGCGAAACTTGAGATCTTTAGAATCTGCATCTGCCTATCGATGTTGTGCATGGATTCTTCGACTTCCTCAATGAAAAGAATAATATCGTCTTTAGAAGTGGCATCGGCTTGACTTTTAAGATTGGGGGCAAAAGTGCAGATGTTTCCTCCGACGAGCGTTCCTGTCGCCGATCCTTGAATGTTGAATGGATGTGCGGGAACAAAATACTGAGGAATCGTACCCTTGAGGAGTTCTCGTAAAAATATACTGGTATCATCCGCTCTTCCAGCTTGTAAAAAGATACCCATTGTACCATGAATACTCATCATAGAGCAACATGTTAAAAGACCATGGATGGTGCTTATGTCGCTAAAGCCTACTACCCATTTTGGGTGCGCTCTAAGTTCTTCTAGCGAAAAGTAGTCAATAAAATGGATGCTTCCGTATCCTCCTCTATTGCATATGATGGCCTTTATTGTGGGATCGTTCATAGCCCAACGAATGTCCTCTACGCGCTCTTCAACGCTTCCCGCATATTTTTTGTTGAGTCGTTTTCCGACATTTGGACCTATGACTGGTTCCAGTCCCCATTGACGAAGAATTTGAGCCGTTTTTTGAACTTCCTCCAAAGGGGAGTAATATGATGGGGAAATAAGTGCTACTCGATCGCCTGCTTTGAGAAATTCTGGCTGTATGCACTTGTGAGTTTTCTTGCTTTTTTCGCAAGTGGGCCTGGTTTTGGATTGGGAGGTTGATATGTTAAGAAGTAAAAGAGAGCAAAGTATGAGTAAGATTTTTTTCATCATAGTTTCTTTGAATGTTGAGAAATGGTCCATCTTTACAAAAATACATTTTTTTCGTTGGATGAAACAAGAGTCGTGTATCGACATTTTTAGATGGGATATTCTCGTTTTGAACGAAATGGGCGTTACTCAATCATTCGTGGCTATAAAATCTTTCGACTGATTATTAATATTACGGGAAAAATTGAAAGGATAGTTTATACTTTTTGCCTGGTCCTTTACCGAAAAGATTAGAAGCTAAAGGCTGGAATGTAAAGAAAGACGATAGAAAATAAGGGAATAGACATACAAATAAAATCAAGCAAGCTCTTATACTTTTTAGTCCGATTCAGTGTAAAATTATGCGTATGTGCTATGAATTAATTTTATAGGTGTTGCGAGAAGAATATTTTTTTGTATATTTGCGAGCCTTTATGGGTATAAAAAACAAAAGATAATGTTTGTAATAGTAGAGATTGCAGGTCAGCAATTTAAGGCTGAAGTTGGTCGAAAACTTTATGTACACCGTCTTCAGGGTGATGTAGAGTCATCCGTAGTTTTCGACAAAGTCCTGCTGGTGGATAATGACGGTCAGGTTAGGGTAGGTGCACCTGTTGTAGAAGGCGCCTCAGTTAAGTGTAAAATTCTTAAGCATCTGAAGGATGACAAAGTCCTCGTGTTTAAGAAGAAGCGCAGAACCGGTTATCAGAAATGCAACGGTCACCGTCAGTATCTGTCGCAGGTTTTAATTGAAGACATTGTTGCATAACTTAAAAACTGTAGAAAAGTATGGCACACAAAAAAGGTGTTGGTAGTTCAAAGAACGGCCGTGAGTCAGAAAGCAAACGACTCGGTTTAAAACTCTTTGGCGGACAGTTTGCAAAGGCAGGCAACATCATCGTTCGTCAGAGAGGTACTGTTCATAATCCAGGTGAGAACGTTGGTATGGGTAAAGATCATACTTTGTTCGCCCTCATTGACGGTACTGTAGTATTTACCAAGAAAGCGAACAATCGTTCCTACGTTAGCGTAGAGCCATTGTCGTAATTTGGTAGTAATGTCTAAAATACGGGAGACGGTTTTTTATGCTGTCTCCTTTTTTATATATTTGAAATGTTTAATCAACTATCGATAATGAAACGTTTTTTTATTTTGTGCGCCATTGTTTGTTTTGTGCTACCTGTAAAAGTTTCAGCATGGAACAATTTTGGACATTCAACGATTGCTTCGTTAGCAAATCGTCATCTTACGCAGCGTGCAAGGACTAATATCGAAAAGTATCTTGGAGGATATTCGATTCTTTCCTGTGCTTCGTGGATGGATTACAACAGAAAATATCCTCCATACGACTTCACAAATGGTTGGCATGTTGACTATTGGACGAATGAAAATCGTACGGACAAGGACGGAAATCCGCTTCCTCCTGCATCTCTTTCGAACGTTGAACGCATATGCCGTGAAATGACCGATTTTAGGGAAATGGACGATTCGACAGTCCTTTTCAATATCCGTGTACTTACACACCTTGTTGGGGATATGCACTGTCCGGTTCATGTAGATTATCCAAAGAATCGTCCGATGAAGGTAAAGATTAATGGAAAGAATTATGCATATCACAAGATGTGGGATGGATATATAATGGGAACAAAGCATCCTAACATTAGTCCTTCCTATTTTGCAGAACTTTTGGACAATTTCTCGCAAGAGGAACTTAGTATCATTCAGGCAGGAACACCACAGGAGTGGTATGAACAGTCGGTTATAGCGGCAAATGATGCGATGAACCTTCTTCCACGGGACAAAGTATGTACAATGGAAAATTATTTTAACGAAGCTGAGAAGATTGGACGCCGTCAAATGACTCGTGCAGGACTGCGTCTAGCTAAAGTTCTCAATGAAATTTTTGACAAGTAGGGCTTATGAAAAAGATTATAATAGTTATATGTTTTGTCTTCGCAGTGATACCTGCAACGAAGTTGCGTGCATGGGATAGAGGCATTCATTCTGGAATTGTTGCATTGGCTGAAGCTAATTTGACGCAAACGGCAAAGAAAAATCTGCGTTCGTATTTCAATAATGAATCATTGGTTTTGTGGGCTCAGTGGACAGACGATTTAGAGCAGTGCAAGGGCCATGAACAACTTCGCAATTATCACAACGTTGCACTTACTACAAAGGGCGCTATAATGCCAATAAAGAAGGCTGCAAAGTCTAAAAACAAGTTCCTTAAGACAGCGCTTGCTATGGAAGGACTTGAAAAATCCTTAAAGGAACTTTCATCATACAAAACTCTAGATGCAGAGAAGGTTCGCGAACTGGTATGTATGGTAATGACAATTTTGGCCGATATACATTGTCCGTCGCACTATATCTTTGACAAAATGACCGAAGATGATCTCCGCCCTGAATACTATCGCGACAATAATACCAAACCTGAAAATTTCTTGCGTCTGTGGGAAGCAGGTGCATTTCAGGCTAATTTTAGCGTATGGCGCGCCAGAGAGTATGTTCACCAATTGTCAAGACTTACTCAAGAGCAGATCAATGAAACGGTATCCGGATCCCTTAAATCGTGGATTGAAAAGAATGCAAGGAACTATGCAAACCTTTCATCATACGTAAAGAACCATCCTATCATGCTTAAAAAGCAGTACCGCCTGAAATCTTCTGACTATCGCCTATGGCTTAATACGGTAAACCCTGTTGCAGTTGATGCTGTACAGAAGGCCGGCTATAGAATTGCACGCGTTCTAAACGGTATTTTCGATGATACTATTCTAGAAGTTTCACTTAATTAGAAAATAGTTATGAAAAAGTATATAATAGCATTATTGGTAGCGCTTCTTTCACTTTGTTCCGTTCAAACACTTTTCGCATGGGGCAAAGAAGGGCATGCAGCTGTGGCTTATATTGCAGAGAAAAATCTCACAGCGAAAGCAAAGGCAAATCTTGAGAAAGCCATTGGTAACCATTCGATTGTTTTCTATGCATCATGGCTTGACTATTTCCGCAAGTGCCATAAGAAATGGGATAAACGTGCCCATGTGGCAACGTATGATATTGAAACGGGACTACCTGTCGGAAAGGGTATTAACAATATGAAGGAAACAATATCACTTCTTAAGAATTACAAGAATCTTCCAGATTCCGTTTTTAAGTTTAATATCTATGCCTTGATTCATCAGATGGGAGATTTCCACTGCCCTGGTCACGTTTCGTTCGTTAATGATAAAGGCGAGACCATCAAGTACTCTAATTATGAAATTAAGTTCTTAACTCCTGACAGGATCGAAAAATATCATCACTTCTGGGATGGCGTACTTTTGGCCGATATCCATGGAGACTGGTCTTATATGGATTATGAGGCTGCTTTGAATCATGTTCCGCAGTCTGTAAAGGATGAAATGCTGAAAGGAACACTTGTAGATTGGCTTCAAGAAAATGCACTTGGATGCAGGTTTGTATATGAAGTTGTTCCAGGACGAAAGAAAGCTCCTAAAAATGAGTTGTTCTTACTTGAGCGTCCGCTTGAAAACGAATTGGGAGAGTTCGCCCTTAAACAACTACTCAAAGGTGGTGTAAGGCTTGCGGCTGTATTGAATGATATCTTTGGCGAGTAGTATGAGAAAGGGTCTTGTACTTTTGGCCACACTCATGCTGAGCCTTTCATGTGCAGCATGGGGTCGCTTTGGACATACTACAATTGCAGAAATTGCAGAACGTCACCTAAAGCCTGATGTGAAAGAACGTATAATGCATTACACTAAAGGCCAACACCTCGCTGATTTTGCTTTGTTTATGGATTCCGTTGTGAACATTCCTCCATATAAGCAAGCATTGAAGGGTTGGCATGCTACGATTGTCGATGTGAAGTGCAGGTGTACGAAATCTATTCGTGAGAGTGTACGTAAATCTCGAGATGGCGTTACTGCTATGGAAGATTTTCGTAAGAGTTTGAAGAACTATAAGGAGCTGGATGATTCAACTGTTTTCCTTGCAATCAAATGTATCGTTCATATTGTGGCTGACTTTCATTGTCCTTCTCACATACGTTATGAAGATAAGGGTAACGATGGAAAGGAACCGATAAAGTATTTCAAGAAGAAGACTACCATTCATAAGGTTTGGGATACAGCCCTTATACAGGGTGAACACAAAAAGTGGACATATAAGATGTATGCCGACAAATTGGATACTTTTTCAGAAAAAGAAATCAAACGTGTGACAAAAGGTTGGGCTAAGGAGTGGTTCGAAGATGCTGCTAGGGATTTTCGTCCGTATCTTTATCGTGTTGAACCGAGTATGACTCTTGGTAGAGAGAACTTCGTAGAATGGGCTTTGCCTTTAGCCGAAAAACAAATACAAAAGGCAAGCTATCAGTTAGCATATGCACTTAACACAATATTTGCAAAGTAATTGTTAACTATTCAACAGGTCTTCTATCTAGGACATACGCATGATTTTGTAACCAATTGAAATGAATTGAATACTTTTTATAAGTTCGTTTAGGGCCATTTTGGCCCTATTTTTTGCTATGCTTATTGTAGTTCCCTAACACTTGCCGTATAATACCCAGAGCTTTACTGAATATTTTTATACGCAATTGAGTTCTAGACCATTACAAGTGTGAGGCTCTTTTATTGTCAAAGTCAAGCATAAGGATTTAGAGGCCAGGGCATTCTCATTTAGATTTTTGTTGAATTCTGCATACGCTACTACGAGCACCAGCCGGTGCTCTTTTTTGTTTTAGGTGTTGTTTTCCAGCATTCAGCCCAAGTGAAATATTTCATAACTGATGAGGAAGTTGAAGTTAAGAAACAGAAATATGATGCGCCACAGGAAAATACGACACCAACAGGTAAGAAACGCGGTAGACCACAAGGTTCAAAAAACAAGTCAACTCTAGAGAAAGAAAAGCAAACGGCAGAATCTAGAATTGAAAGTCAGCCCAAACGAAAACGCGGCAGACCTAGGAAAACAATAGAAACAGATTCTCAAGATGTTAGTACTGACATCACGGTTAATCCATCAAACCGGAAGCGAGGTAGACCGCTAGAATCTAAAAATAAGAAGACCCTTGAAAAGGAAAAGCTAATGGTACTATCTGGAATTGGCGTAGAAAACCTATCGAACCAACCTAAACGAAAACGTGGTAGGCCACGTGGGTCAAAGAACAAGAAAAATGATTATTTTTGGCTTATGGTTAACAAATCACTAGGGAAATTAGGTTTAAAGGTCCGCTTTAGTCCCATACAGCAAAGAAGCGTGAGTGCGACAACGCTGATTTAGATGAGATAGGGTTTGGTGTAGAGATGTAGATGGTCATGTCCCTAAAAATGTTGTATATTTGTGTTATACACAATTGTCATAATTAAATGACTCAAAATTTCATCCTGATTGTTTTTGTGATTGAACTTGGGGAGTAATTTTTGAGTCACAAACGAAAAATTATATTTTAATGAAAAAAATTCTTCTTGTTCTAGTGCTACTTGTAGCAGTATCTCCTGTGGCTTTTGCGTGGGGTCGTATAGGTCACCAAGCCGTTGCATACATTGCAGAATGCCATCTGAATCCGAATACAAAAGCTATTCTTTTGGATTTTTTGGATGGAGAATCAATCGTTTCTACTTCAAACTGGCCTGATGAAATCCGTTTTACGGATGAATACATTCCAGGACGCGAGCATTCAAAGTTTGGACATAGCGCTTTTTATACGGATGATAACAAAGTTATTTGGGATACGAAGGAGCCAAGTGCAGTGATTCAGATTACTCAAATTCAAGACAAATACAAGGATGGTAAATGGCGCAACTATCCGCGTGAGGAAGTTAAACGTGACATTATGTATTTAACGCACGCCATAGGCGATATGCACTGTCCTTTGCATGTAAAACGTACAAGCGATACCAATCCGCGCATCACTTTTTACGGCAACAAGACAAAATATCATACTCTGTGGGATAATGATCTTATAACAAGGCTCAACAATTGGTCTTTTATGGAGTATGAGTATATGCTAGGACGACTTACGGATCAACAAGTCGACCAGATTACAAAAGGAACGGTTGCGGACTGGGGAGAAGATATAGCCCGTTACACAAAAATCGTGTTTGATTGGGTGGAACCTGGTTGCGAACTTAACAAGGTTTTTGCCTACAAAGCACTTCCGATTGCCAACCACTGCATTCAGTATGCAGGATATCGTATGGCACGATATTTTAATGAAATTTTCAAATAATCGTTAGACACTATGAAATCGTTATTAATAGCCGGCCTTTTTGCCGCTTTGTCTGGGAACCCAATTTCGACGGAAGATATCAATGTTATCTCTTTCAATATGGATAATTCGGAAAAGAATATCGAGGCAGTGTCCGAAATGATCACATCTGAAAATCCACTTATTATAGGTATCCAAGAGTGTCCTAACCAGGGTAAAACCCTTAAGGAGAAACTTGTCGGATATGAGTCTACGGGTGAAGGCTCATGTCAGATTTTCTATTTGAAGGATGCTCTTGTTCTTGAGAAAGGAAAGTCAATAAATGAGAAAACGTACAAGGCTTCGTTCCGTTTGCAAAAGAGTGGACGACAGTTCGATGTTTTTAATACCGTAATAGGTAAGGCTGATAAGGGAGAAGCTGCACAGCAAATCCTTGATGCGACTCAAAAAGATAAGGCTTCACTTATTCTTGGAACCATTAGTCATACACCTGCTGGAACCTTTGATAAGAACCGTAGCAATCCAAATGTTGTTCTTTGTGATACATACTCAGATGGAGCATACGCTTCCATTAGTACAGATTTAACACCTACCTACCACCGCTATGGTGAGCGTAAGGGTTCTGTAAGAGACTATATTTACTACACAAAACAATTGCTTGGAATGCATTACAAGGTTCTAAGCAAGCCATATCTGGATGTAAAGTATCTTTCGGATCACTATCCAATACGTGATGTAGTGAGGTTCAAGAACTGATTGAAGGATACGCTTTAGAACATTTAGTCCGGAAAAGAAACATACATTCTTTCCGGACTTGTTTTTTTACTGATGCTACCTTCCGCTTTTTTTGATTAGATGATTAACTTGCTTTAAGAATTCCTTTCTTTGAAGTATGTCCTCAATTTTAAGGTGCATTCTGTACTTCCAGTAGTGGTTTGCTACAGCTGGAATGTTTATTCTTTCTGATTTCCCGTTCGAAAGACGAACCCTCTCGTTGATGGACATCCAGTCCTGTATCGGAATAATTGCAAGCATTGAAGGCGCTTCAAGGTGCCTTGCTATAATTGCCGAACATATTCGTTCTGTGGCATTTTTAGAAACATCACCATGCATTCCAAGGACCTCTCTGAAATAGCGCTCGCTTTTTTTATAATCTTCTTCCCACCACTCCCTTAGAGGAGACATGTCGTGCGTGGAAGTTGTGCAAACCGACAAGTACGGATAACTTCTTGTATCGGTAAACTCCGTATACATGGCTTTTGGCATACGTTCAATTTCAAGAGAAAGAATATTCTTTTGACGCATGACGGAAGGGACGCATCCTGGAATCATCCCCAAATCTTCACCGCATGTCAGCATCCTATGTCCAGAGTTCAGAGCCGAAAGTCTTTCATTGGCCGTGTTGGCCCAAAACGAGTTATGCCTATCGTAGAAAAAATCGTCATGAATCTTTGTATATGCAGCCTTTTGCTCAGAAGAAAGGGCTAAAAAACACTTTTCGTCAAACGGACTGATTCTTGGTACGTATCCATTTGGAGAATGCCTATATCGTAACCAAAGCGTATTAGGTGATGCGTAGTCTTTGCTAGGGTTGAGTCTCGCTGTGAATCCAGCCTTTTTTATCTCCACTTTGGAAAGAGGTAAGGAAGGAAAAAATTCTCCCAAAAGGGCACTTTGAGCATCAAGAGGTACTTCCCATATTCTAAAAAATCCCAGAATGTGGTCAATGCGGTACGCATCAAAGTATTCAGCCATCTTTTCAAGTCGGCATCTCCACCACCGGTAACCGTCTTTTTTCATCTCGTCCCAGTTGTATATCGGAAATCCCCAGTTCTGTCCGTCTTTTGAAAAGTCATCCGGTGGAGCTCCGGCAGATGACGAGCAATCAAACTGCTTAGGATTAGACCATACATCTGCACTGTGACGTCCAACACCTATTGGAAGATCTCCCTTAAGTGCAATGCCAATACGATGACAATACTCAACTGCTTCAGAAAGTTGAATGTGCAAGTGGTATTGTACAAAAAGATGGAAATCAAAGTTCTCACTATATTTCTTAGATACATAAGAAGTAGTCTTGGGGGTATATTGTGAATACTTCTCCCACTTTGAAAAATCGGTCGTTTTGTACACATCACGCAGTGTACAGAATGCGGCATACGGCTCAATCCATGATTGATTCCTTGATATGAACTGAATATAGTTGATGTCCTGTTTTATGCTTTCTCTTTTTTGAATAAAGGCTTTTTTTAAGAACTCCTCCTTGTAATGGAGTACTTTTTCGAAGTCTACATCATCTTCTGCATCCACTTCTTCCTTCTTTTTTTGATAGCACGCATCGTGCGCTACATCAAAAATGCTTGATAGTGATATATATATTGGATTGAGTGCAAAAGAGGAAATCGAACTATAGGGGTATGAATCACGGTATGTCCTTGAGCAAATAGTGTCATTGATAGGCAGTAGCTGTATTACTTTCATGCCAGATGCTAGACAGAAGTCTGCTAATAGTTTTATGTCATCAAATTCACCTATTCCAAAACTCTTAGATGTCCTTAGTGAAAAAACAGGGACGGCAACTCCGGCTCCTTTCCATTTAGGAGATCTCAACCAAAGCCCAAGTACCATCACACAATCAAATCCATTGGCTGTAAACTTTCTGTTTGCTCCCTCTTCCCATGTGGCGTGTTCTAAGCTATCAACCTCTATATGCTTAAATTCAACTAGGCTTTCTTCAATTGGAACACTAACGGCCCAAAGACCATCTCCGATGTGTGACATACCTTTGGATTTGGATACAGTCCAGCAACCAAGTGCATGAGATGAACCAGATATGGATAACACTTTGGATGATGTAACGCACGGGGCGAACGTTTCAATGTAAATTTCTCCACTTTGCGGTATCGGAGCATTTTCCTTTGTGCGGGAAAAGATTACATCATGGAAAAGCTTCGAGTGAAAAGGAATTCGTTCGGCATCCCGCCAAAAGTCCCATATAAGAACATTCTTTGCATTACGAGGAAGTGCAACGGAGGCTCTTGCATCTTCTTCATGACGAAGGATCTGACCTTGTTTGCAAACTTCAAGGGAATAATCTAGATGTTGAGTTTTGGATGTTGTTTCAAATACGGCTTCCCATATGAAGCCATCGCAAAAAGACATGGGAAGCCTTTTCCTTCCAAGACGAACGAAGAGTTCTTCTCCCCATTCAGTGTGATATTCTGTACGTAAAGTGATTCTCATACTCAAAGTTAAAAAAATCCTGACATACAATTGCGTAGCTGGGATGATATTCTGCTAAGTAGTACAGAATTGGGCACACCCATAAAGTTATGAGTTGCTTCTCATAAGCTCTTTAGGCAGATAAAGCAAAATTTCCCACTCCGATACTTCTACGGAGAGAGTGCCAACGCTATCAAGATACAGGTGTGGGTGACCCT
>JAGHTK010000068.1 GCA_018065435.1 Candidatus Alistipes equi | reverse complement strand
GTGTCAAGTTGTCCAGAGAGAATGAGCTTTTCCTTGGTGGGAAATCAGGTTACGTACGCCTTAAAACATTCATGAAGCAATTGTGAGTCCACTATAAAAAGTCCAAGGCCCAATATACGTATTCATTCCGTCTTTGAAGATTTTGCCGCAAAACTTTCTAAAATCAATTTTTCGTTTCTCTACCCGTTTGTTATGTACAGTAGATACAAGCTCTCTAAAATATCGACTTTTTAGGGCGAACTCAAGTTTTGATTATTGAGTCTACTTGAAAAAGTCGTTATACTTTAATTTGACATTTGTAACCAATTGATTTTTAGAGTCTAATTTTCGAGCATTTTGGAAAATTGGACATTTTAAGGTGGTCTCATTATTACAATGTACTAATTCTTTCCTACCAACAACCATTCACATAAAAGCCACACAAAGAATCCAAAATCAATATCCCAGTTTATCAAGCAGAGCCTCAGCTGAAGGGACTGTCAATTCCTTAGGACGCAAATTGTGTTTAATCAACCATTCAAGTGTAAGATCAGTTCTATTCGTGAACATTGCATCCATCCCTTCCATCATTTGATGTTTGGAGTCTATAGACCACGCATGTAAAAGCATTCCTGCACGATGTATCAAAGTCTGTTGCCATGGATGACAGCGATTTGGGTAATTATTCGGTTCTCCATCTATACTTGGCCCAATAATATGGCACTTATGCTTCACCGCATAATCTATTACAAGCGTAGCACTTTGTGGGTCATCAAAGTAGTGCGACGGATCCCAATCTACTGGAGGTTCATCATCGATAAGATAGCACATCGGAATTTTCCCCTTAAAGACATTTTCCACCATTTCCAGGGCTTCCAATCTAAAAGTTTGCAGAATAACCTTGCCATTTGTTTTGCCAACATTAACATTTCCGCTCTTAAAGAAATCTTTTTCCATAGATGGTTTTGTTATAATGTTCCACCCTTCAAAATCCAAAAGCAAATATGTCAAAGCCACTATATCCAAAGGCTGAAGAGAACTTTCCTTAAATTCTATATAGACTCCAGGCAAATTTTCGCATGCGATAGTATCATTGCAATATGCATTTTCAAAATCATAGCTCACAAAATCCATATATCGGCTGTTAGAATCATAATGTTTACCATCAAGATTCGTCCCTCGTTTCTCTAGAGGGCGCTCACGAATCTGCCGTAATGTCATATTATGAAACTCTTCCTTGATTTCATATCCCAGAACACGTCTTCCATCCTTGTCTCTTTTAAGAATCTGGCCTGAAGCAAAGGCAAGAAGATCCCTTAGTGCACTAACGTACTGCCCGTTACTGTAGACAATTTTATCCTCCTTGGATTTTATCGTTAAATGCGTAGCCAAACCATCACTTGCAAAGTTCTTTCGAGCCCTTTCAGCATTAGCATCATTAAACCACTTTCCGGCATCCAACATAAGAATCTCGGCATAGTAATAGTCTCTGGCATTCCTTTCAAATCCAAGAAGGCTATCAAAATGAATCTGCTCCTCGATATCTTCGTTAGAAAAATGCTGAGTTCCATCTGCGTTTTTAAAAGAACCGTAAAACCTGCGACGCAGCTTTAGAAAATTCGCACCAAAGGCCGTATCGATATCTGTTGTACGACTGAAGTTGTTGTCATGAACAGCAAGCAAAACCTTGTCTTTAGAACATTGAATATCTGCTTCAAGATAATCGGTCCCCATGTGACGCGCCCATCGCCAACTAGATTCCGTCTCCTCTGGAGCCCAATACGTAGTTCCTCTATGCGCGATATTGGCATATCGTGGTACATAGTCTCTAACCGTAGCCATCTCGCTATCAAGTTCGTTAAGTTGTATTGTTTCTGCTATAATGTCATATTCTTTATTAATAGAGTCCTTCGAGGTACATGACAAAAGGGAAAATAGAGCTGGTGCAACTACACAAAAAACAAAATTTTTCATCCGAATTCCTATTAGAACATTTTTTGAAGTGTCTTTCCAAATCATTTGGTACAATTACTAATATAACAATAAAACTTTCCGTCGAAAAGAAATCGATGAAAATTGTCTAAATTTGATATGAGAAATTACTTTATTATGAGAATTCATTACAATACTATCTGGATTAGAACGACAATCGCCGTTATTTTCACCACATTTTTCTTCTCTTCAATGGCATGGAATAGAGTTGGTCACGCTACCATTGCAAAAATTGCCGAAGACCATCTAACCGAAAAAGCCAAAAAGGAAATTTCAACTTTTCTTGATGGTTCTTCCATTGTAAGATACGCATCTTTTGCCGATGACTACAAGGGAAAAGTCAAAGTAGATATAGGTTTTGAGCCAAAGCAAGGGAAACGTGTAATATCATATCCGCACACATTTGAAGCAGATGCCAAAACCTTTGAAGCATTTCGAGGCATTAACAAAGAGGGTATGTATGTCAAGAACTGCGTACATTTTATAGAAAAATATACTGAGGAACTCAAAAACAGAGAAAACCTTTCAAAAGAAGAAATTGCACTTCGCATAAAACTCATAGTGCATTTTGTAGGTGACATGCACTGTCCGGAGCATATCCGATACTATCCGGACGATATGACAATTGGCTATTATAATGTAACCATTGCAGGAAAAGAGATTCGTTACCACACTTTATGGGACGGAGAGATGCTTACGAATAAACATCCATGGGGTTTTCTTGAAATATCCTATTTAATTGATACTTATACAGAAGATGAAATAAAAAAAATAACTCAAGGTACGCCTTACGATTGGGCCAAAGATTCAGCGCAGGCATCCTGGCCAATTCATAGTGTAAAGGAAAATGATGTTCTAAAGAAGTCGTTCTACCAAAAATGGCAGAATCTCACCGAAAGTCAGGTATGCAAGGCTGGATATCGTTTGGCAAAAGTTCTAAACGACATTTTCGATTAAAGGGCAAGAGATCATCTATATGACTCTTACTTTCGAAAAAGCAACACACTTTTTGTATGCGAAAGGAAATTGCTTGTTTCGAAAGCAATCGTAACATTATTGTGTTCGTTTGGCAAAAAAGTGGCATTGAGGCGTTGAAAGGGGTATAACAAAAATCTCACCGCACATGCAGTGAGATTTTGTGATTCCGGCGCGATTCGAACGCGCGACCCACAGCTTAGAAGGCTGTTGCTCTATCCAGCTGAGCTACGGAACCATCCCTTATAGAAAGGTGCACAAAAGTAAAACATTTTAGATTCTTTTCAAAATATATGTCTCAGACAGAAAAAGAAATTTCATCCATACTCAAAGAAAAAGTTGCTTCTTTACCGCAACGCCCCGGTTGTTATCTCTTTCATGATCGAGATGGAAAGGTCATATACGTTGGAAAAGCAAAGAAACTAAAGAACAGAGTTTCATCATATTTTGTTCAAAATAGGGACCACACCCCGAAGGTAAGGGTGATGGTACGTCAGATAGCAGATTTACAATATGTCATTGTTGATAGTGAAAGTGACGCCTTACTTTTGGAGAACTCTCTGATAAAAACTCACAAGCCCAAATATAATATACTGCTTAAGGATGACAAGACCTATCCGTGGATTGCCATAACAAAGGAAGCGTTTCCAAGAATTATATCCACAAGACGGGTTGAAAAAGATGGTTCGGAATATTTTGGTCCATATGGTTCTATTACAATTCAGAAAACTGTTTTGGAATTCATAAATGAGTTGCTTCCTGTACGTTCATGTCGTTTACAACTAACCGAGGAAGGAATTCGCAAAAAGAAATTCTCGTCATGCCTGCAATACCACATACATAACTGCATGGCTCCCTGTCTTGGGCTCATTAGCACAACCACGTACGCACAGTACATTGACATAGCACGCAAAGTACTACTTGGGAACCTTTCAGATGTGAAAAAATATCTTGAGCAGAACATGCAAGAAGCGGCCTCGATGCTTGCCTTTGAAGAGGCTCACAGATGGAAACAGAAACTAGCAGCTTTAGAAAAATACAAGGCGCATTCGGTAATTGTCAGCTCCTCGCTTGAGGATTGTGATGTCTTTTCGGTTCTCAGGGATGGAGATGATGCATACTGTAATTTCCTTCGCCTTAGGCATGGTTCCATTACTGCAATCCAGACATTTTCACTTCGTAGTGGAATTGAAGAAAACGATGCGGAAATAATCGTCACATGCATAGAGCATGTGAAAGATATGACTGAAGAACCACCATCAAAGGAAATCATAGTTTCCGCCTTACCTTCTGCTGAACTTTTTCCAGGGCACACATTTACCTTACCTCAGCGTGGTACGAAACGTGATTTACTGGAATTCTCTCTGCGTTCTGCAAGGCTCTATCGAGCAGAAAGACTCAAGCAAATGGTAATGCACAACCCAGAGCGTCACACTCAACAACTTATGGAAGCTATGCAAAAGGAATTGCATCTAAAGAAAGCTCCACGTCATATCGAATGTTTTGACAACTCAAACCTTCAGGGAACAAATCCTGTCGCTTCGTGCGTCGTTTTCAGAGATGGTAAGCCTTCCAAGAAAGAATACCGCCACTTTATCATAAAGACTGTTGTTGGAGCAGATGACTTTGCTTCGATGAAAGAAATAATCTTTCGACGCTATCGTAGGCTGATTGACGAAAAGAAAGAATTACCGGATTTGATTATTGTAGACGGAGGAAAGGGTCAGCTCTCTTCGGCTTACGAAACACTTTCAGAACTAGGTATAGAAGACAAAGTTCCTATCGTGGGACTTGCAAAAAGACTGGAGGAAATTTATTATCCTTTTGATTCGGAACCTTATTACCTTTCACGACTGGGAGAACCATTGAAAGTTGTCTGCCATATCAGGGATGAAGCGCACCGTTTCGGTATAACTTTCCATCGGAACCGCCGTAGCCACAACTTTATGCTTGGAGCGTTGGACGGCATAAAAGGAATCGGAGAGAAGACTCGGGAACTTCTTTTGAGCAGATTACATAGCCTTAACGAAATCCGGCAGGCATCCATAGAAGAACTCGCAAGCATTGTTGGTCCTTCTAAAGCAGAAAAAGTATTTCGGGCACTACACGATGGAGCAATCTAGTTCGAACTTTTTTTCAACAGATTGCAACATCACTACCCCAGCAATGCGATAAAGAATGACTATCGCGTAATGCTAATAGGGAATTCTCAGCTAACGTATATTTTCGGGCAAATTGTTCAAATATTCCCCAACTATTCTTGCAGCATCTGCAACAAGCATAGCACATGGACGTTTTTTATAGTATTGTTCCGTACGGGCTTCAGGTATTGGAACGTCTTTTTCCCTATCCAGACCAAGAAGTGTACGGCAGACTATTGCGCCATTCATTTCACGGAATTTTTCTGCGAAGTTCTGTACAAGCGCATAGCAGTTCTTCTTTGAAGATGGGTCTAATGGATTAGATGAGGCCGTGAGGGCTCCTGCAATCATAGACATGCCACTTACAGCACCGCATACTTCTCTTAGCCGACCCATTCCACCACCAAATGGAGCACTTAACGAAGCAAGCGACGAAGCATCTTGAGAGAAAAAATCACTATAAGCTAAAACTACGGACTGTGCACAATTATATCCTTCACAAAAGTATTCCTTAGCCTTCATAGCCCGCTGTTCAACATCCACCCGCATCTCTATTTAGTCTTATAGGTACAACTAAATTTCTTTTTGGATATATTCAGCATTTTGCTCTTTATCAGACTGCGACGCAAAGCCGAAAGATGATCTGTAAAGATTTTTCCCTCAAGGTGGTCATATTCATGCTGAATTACACGAGCGGGATAACCCGAGAAGGCTTCATCGTGTTCCTGAAAATTTTCGTCTAGGTAACGCATCTTTATCGACACCGAACGGCGTACATTCTCATGTATACCTGGAACCGAGAGACAACCTTCCTCGAAAAGGGATGTTTCCTCACTGCGTTCATATATAGAAGCATTTATAAAAACTTTTCTGAAATCCTTCAGCTCCGGAACTTCCTCTGCCCACGGAGTACAGTCCACAATAAAAAGGCGGATATTCTTTCCTATCTGCGGAGCTGCAAGACCTACACCCTCGGCCTGTGAAAGAGTATGAAACATATCCTGACAAAGTTCCTGAATAGCAGGATATGAAGAGTCTATATCTACCGAAATTTTTCTTAAAACGGAACTGCCGAATGTTACTATTGGATAAATCATAATTTAATAATTAACACTTTCCATGTATGACTGTAATATTATTGCCGCCGCAACTTTATCAACAAGTGCCTTGTCCTGTTTTGCACTACGTGAAAGTTCACTTAGATGAATTGCATGTTTTGCCATAACCGAAGTAAAACGTTCATCGAAAAGAAGAACCTTCTTTTGAGGATAGCAATGGCGCAAGCGACCTAGTAAAGGCTCTATGTAGCGCATCGTTTCAGATGGTGTACCATTCATTCTTGAAGCTTTTCCAATGACTATAGTATCAACATCCTCCTTCGAAAAGTACTCTTCAAGAAATTTCTCTAAATGTTTTGTTTCTACCGTTACCAAAGGTGATGCAATAATACGGAGAGGGTCCGTAACGGCCAAACCTGTACGGACCTTCCCAAAATCTATTGCAATTATTCTTCCCATTTAGAGATTAAGTTTCTTATACAGAGGAGCGAACGAAACCTCCTTTGAGACTATTCCATAAATATCTTTTATCGCAACACGGTCCTGCTTCATAGAATCTCTATAACGCAATGTCACACATCCATCTTCAAGTGTGTCATGGTCGATGGTGATACAGAATGGTGTTCCAACTGCATCCTGACGGCGATAACGTTTTCCAATGGAATCTTTCTCATCATAAACCACATTGAAGTCATATTTCAACTCTGCGAGGATATCCCTTGCAACCGTCTGAAGTTCTTCCTTTTTAACAAGTGGCATTACGGCAGCCTTTACCGGAGCAAGACATGCTGGCAAAGCAAGAACGGTGCGTTCTTCGCCATTCTCCAATTTCTCCTCACGATACGCAGCTGACATAACCTGAAGGAACATACGATCTACACCAATTGAAGTTTCAACAACATATGGTACATAACTTTCGCCAGACTCAGCGTCGAAATATTGAATCTTCTTTCCGGAGTACTCCTGGTGACGTGAAAGGTCATAGTTTGTTCTTGAATGTATTCCCTCGACTTCCTTAAAGCCAAATGGGAAGTTAAATTCAATATCCGTAGCAGCATTTGCATAATGTGCAAGTTTATCATGGTCATGAAAACGATAGTTCTCATCGCCGAAACCAAGAGCACGATGCCATGCCATACGTGTATTTTTCCACTCGTTCCACCATGCCATTTCGGTTCCCGGCTTTACGAAGAACTGCATCTCCATCTGTTCGAACTCTCTCATACGGAAGATGAACTGCCTTGCTACGATTTCATTACGGAAAGCCTTTCCAATCTGGGCAATACCGAAAGGAAGTTTCATACGACCTGTCTTTTGGACATTAAGGAAGTTTACAAAGATTCCCTGAGCCGTCTCCGGACGAAGATAGATTGTATTTGCACCTTCAGCCGTAGAACCCATCTGTGTTGAGAACATCAAATTAAATTGACGTACATCGGTCCAGTTACGTGTTCCGGAAATTGGGCATACGATTTCAAGATCCAATATAATCTGACGAAGTTCCTCAAGATTATTATCATTCATTGCACGCGAAAATCTTGCATGAACCTCCTCTTTCTTATTTTTAGTTTCAAGTACTCTTGGTGATGTTTCCAAAAATTTCTTTTCATCAAAAGCCTCACCAAAGCGCTTACGAGCCTTTTCAACCTCCTTTTGAATCTTATCATCAAGTTTTGCCATATAATCTTCAATAAGGACATCTGCTCTATAACGTTTCTTTGAATCGCGGTTATCAATCAAAGGATCGTTAAACGCTGCTACGTGACCAGATGCTTCCCATGTGCGAGGATGCATAAAAATAGATGCATCTATTCCAACAATATTTTCATGAAGCTTTACCATAGAATCCCACCAATAGCGCTTGATATTGTTCTTTAGTTCAACTCCATTCTGACCATAATCATAAACGGCGCCAAGTCCGTCATAAATTTCACTGGAAGGGAAAATAAAACCGTATTCCTTTGAATGGGCTACAAGTTTTTTGAATAATTCATCCTGTGTCATAATTATCTGTTTTTCTAAAATTTCAATATTTGATTGAGTCTTTGCTCCATTTGTTCAAAACGATTTACCGGAAGCGAAGAACGTGAAGTCTTTCCCTTAAGTGCACTAACGCCTCCTGAGATATGTCTTAGATTGTACGTAAAGCGCAACATAAAGTAGCGTCCCATGACCGCATTGTAGCGAATTTGTGAATATCCTGACCAGACAGCACGTCCGAAACTCTTGTTCTGATCAAGCGCATCATACACACATAGCTGTATCTCACCCAAAGAATTCAGCACTTTCTTTCCTACAGCGATATCCCAAAGAGCAAAATTATCGTTGAAATTGTTCGTAAAGCCTACGAACTGTGTAAACGATGCACGCGTTGAAAGGGTAAAACCTAGAGGAAGTACTGCCTTGAAATTTATGGCAGCCGTGTGTGTAAAGTAACGATTGTTCAAAATTGCCAGTTTAGAGCCATTAGTCGAATAAGAACTTCGCCACGTAATGGTAAAGTCGACCTTTTCGGAGATATTACTACCAAGTGTCAAATTGGAAAGTATAGACGTGTTACGCATCATATCAACATCACCCGCTACGTCAAAGTGTTCATCCGTCGAAATATCGACATCCGTACCATTCACTATTTCTATAGGTATAGTAGAATAATTAACGCCTATACCCAAGTTAAGGTTGGATTTTAGGAATTTAAGTGGAAAACCTAAAGTCGTTCTTGCCTCATAGGACCAAAATCCCGATAAGTTGACAGGTTTCGATATCTGTATTGGAGAATATTTCGTCTCTTCATATTCAAACGTATTAGGAGAATATGCGATCTTGGTTCCTATGTAATCCTGTCGATGCTCTGCTTTAGCAAGAATCATGAACGTTGTACCCTTTGTGGGGGATACATTTGTGTAGCGACCAAAAAAGTTATACTCGCACACTGGCTTCAGATTTGGATTACCTCGCGAAATATAGTTCGAATTGCTTACGTCAAAGACGTCCAACATCTGCCATGTTCCAGGAGCCTTAATGTCAGAGTTACAACTGATTCTTATGGAATTTTTCTGAGAAAATGCCCATTGAAGCGTTGCGTTGTATGCCGGGTGAAGATACGAGCGTAAAGCCGTGTCTCCATTCCAGATATTCTTCGTTCGAATTCTTGTATTCTGTAAGTTTGCGGCAATTGAGACCCAATTACGATTACGTCCGTAGCGAAAACCAATGCCTGCCTGATGATATATAAAATCGCTCTCGAAATTGGATGATGTCTGCTTTTTTAGTTTCGATTCATCAATTATAAAGTCAGACTTCGTTTTATAATTAAGAATCTCACGCTCGCGAGGTTGATATTGGAAACGATACATGAAATTAAGATGGGTGTGACGACCGAGACGTTCGCGAAACGTTGGCTGTATGCGGAAAGTTCCGTTATTAGTATTTACGAATTTTCGAGAAAACGAGAATTTTTTTTCAAAGTCCACTGGCCATACCTTTCCGGAATACGAATAGTAGTTTCTATCCTGATCCGTATTGCTCTTTCCTCCAGAAACAACGACCATCAAGGTTCTACCCTGTCTAAAGAAATGATAGGAATATTGTGCATACAAATTAGCGCTATAGGAATGGCTCCATCCGTTGTTAGCCGACGGAATATACCTTAGGCCCGATTCGCCCCATCGCATAGATGTCGTATCGACCTCATTGTATGAACGATTGTTCGAATACGATACATTTGGAATAAGAACCAATTTCTGACGTTTTGCAATCTTCCAGTCAAGTCGACCTCTAAAGCGAAGCGTATGATTGTTCGGATCTGCGAATTGGTCGTAGTGTGCTGTGTCTATCTTTGCCGGAGCATTATACCATCTGTCGATTGTAAACTCGTTCTTAGCATTCATATGATGATAGAAGAGGTTGCCTTCGAACTTTGCGCGGCGACGTTTGCCCCATCTATCTGAATAGTTCACTGCAGCCATTTCAGCCGAAGCTACACCATTCTGTGAATTTATTGAGAACTGTCGGGATGCTGATGTTGAGGAATTAGCATTCCCCATAGACATCTCATCGGCTGAGAAATTTTGCTTGTTGACGTTGTTTACAAGGACCATCGCCGTTATTCTGGCATCATCATGAAAGATGTTTACAGAGCCTCCACCCGTATACTTAAAGTCCCTAGTAACGGCATGATTAGAATTTGGTTCTATTCCAAGCCCCAAATGCATCTTTCCAAATTGACTGCGTTTCAGGCTACCTTTTGTTACTATATTTATAACCTTGCCTCCCTCGCCATCATCCACACCTGTAATCTGTGCTGCTTCCGAGAGACGGTTGTAAACTTCAATGCGTTCGACGGCTTGTGCAGGAATACTCTGCAAGGCCTGCTGGATGTTGCCTCCAAAGAACTCTGAACCATCAACATAGATTTGTTTCACCTCTTCGCCCTGCGCCTCGATGTGTCCATCCTGTATTGTGATACCAGGCATTTTCTTTAATAGTGTCTCAACTTCAGCATCAGCCGCTACCTTGAATGCATCGGCATTGAAACTTAGCGTATCTCCCATTATGGTGGCACGTTGCGATACAGCTACTACTCCAACGGCCTCGATGCCTATGGCCTTGGTCTTCATATTAATCACTCCAAGGTCCTTTGGAACATAGGTAACTTTGAATGAGAATTCATAATCCTCCATACCCATGAACGAAGCTACGCACTGATACGTACCGGCTTTCAGTCCGGGAATGCGGAAATATCCACCATATTCCGTAGTATAGTGACGAACCTTTTGTGCAGAGGCTACATTTTTCACCTCAATAACAGCGCCGGCAATACCTTCTGCGGTGTCGAAATTTATGATTCGACCCGATGCATATATCGCAGGCGCTTGTGCATAAACATACGAGCAGTGCATCATAAGAAGCACTGCAAGCATTGCACAAAAGATTAATCGACGTATCATTCAAATTATTTTTGGTGGACCATGGTGCACCCAAGCGCCATGGCCCCTATAATGCTAGTCTTTCAGTTTTGCTGAAAGGAATTCACGATTCAGACGTGCGATATGAGCTATACTAATCTTCTTAGGACACTCAGCAGCACATGCACCAGTATTAGTACAGTTACCAAAACCGAGTTCATCCATCTTGGCAACCATTGCCTTGGCACGGCGAATACCTTCAACACGACCCTGAGGAAGTTTTGCCAAAGAAGAAACGCGGGCTGCTACAAATAGCATAGCAGAACCGTTCTTACAAGTTGCAGCGCATGCTCCGCAACCAACGCAAGCAGCAGCATCCATACTTTCATCTGCATCAGCCTTTGGAATCGGAATTGCATTTCCATCAGGAACGGAATTTGTGCGTACCGATACATAACCACCAGCCTGAAGAATCTGATCGTAAGCACCACGGTTTACAACGAGGTCCTTGATAACAGGGAAAGCAGTTGAACGCCAAGGTTCAACGGTAATTGTTGAGTTGTCAGGGAACTGACGCATATATATCTGACAAGTAGTAACGCCTTGTTCTGGACCATGTGCATGTCCGTTGATATGCAATGAACACATACCGCATATACCCTCACGGCAGTCATGATCAAAAGCTACAGGCTCCTTACCCTCATGTACGAGGCTATTGTTCAAAATGTCAAGCATCTCCAAGAAGGAAGTATCGGATGAAATGTCCGTTACCTTGTACTGCTGAAAACCGCCCTTTGACTTTGCGTCCTTCTGACGCCATATTTTCAATGTGAAATTCATAATCTTCTATTTAAAAATTCAACGTCATTAGTCTTTGTAATTACGCTTTGCAGGGTGTACGAACTCAAAGTTGAGAGCTTCCTTGTTAAGTTCTGGCTCATTGTCCATACCCTTGTATTCCCATACGGCTGCGTATACGAAATTCTCATCGTCGCGGTCTGCTTCACCGTCTTCGGTTTGATGCTCGGTACGGAAGTGTCCGCCGCAGCTCTCCTCACGATTCAATGCATCGCGTGCCATAAGTTCACCAAGCTCAAGGAAGTCAGCAAGACGAATAGCCTTCTCAAGTTCAACGTTAAAGCTATCGGCCGTTCCTACAACCTTAACATCTTTCCAGAATTCCTTGCGAAGTTCAGCAATAAGTTTGATTGCCGTTGTCAGGGACTCCTTCGTACGAGCCATTCCGACATTCTCCCACATGATGTGACCCAGACGCTTGTGAATATCATCAACAGACTGATTACCATTGATTGAAAGAAGTTTTTCAATCTTAGCACGAACAGCCTTCTCTGCCTCATCAAATGCAACTGTATCGGTCTTTACCTTAGGTGCCTGAATCTTGTGTGAAAGATAATCACCGATTGTATAAGGAAGAACGAAATATCCATCTGCAAGGCCCTGCATCAAAGCAGAAGCTCCCAAACGGTTTGCACCATGATCTGAGAAGTTTGCCTCACCTATAGCATACAAACCAGGGATTGTAGTCATAAGGTTGTAGTCTACCCATATACCACCCATTGTATAGTGAACAGCAGGGAAGATCTGCATAGGCTGCTCGTAAGGATCCGTATCGGTAATTTCCTTGTACATATCAAAGAGGTTGCCATAACGCTGTTTGATTACCTCCTTACCAAGACGTGCAATAGCTGTCTTGAAATCAAGGAATACAGCAAGACCTGTCTCGTTTACACCAAAACCAGCATCGCAACGCTCCTTTGCAGCACGTGAAGCCACGTCACGTGGTACAAGGTTTCCGAATGCAGGATAACGGCGCTCCAAATAGTAATCACGATCCTCTTCAGCAATGTCAGAAGGTTTCTTCGTTCCTGCACGCAAAGCCTTAACATCCTCGATGTTCTTTGGAACCCAAATACGACCATCGTTTCTCAAAGACTCGGACATAAGCGTCAACTTGGACTGCTGAGTTCCGTGTACAGGAATACAAGTTGGGTGAATCTGTGTAAAGCATGGATTTGCAAAACCAGCACCCTTGCGGTAGCACTGGAAAGCGGCCGAGCCGTTAGATGCCATTGCATTGGTCGATAGGAAGAATACATTTCCGTATCCACCTGTAGCAAGAACAACTGCATGAGCTCCAAAACGCTCGATTTCACCAGTGACGAGGTTACGTGCGATAATACCGCGTGCTTCACCCTGCTCAATTACCAAATCAAGCATCTCATGACGAGGATAACTCTTAACTGTTCCGTTATGAATTTCCTTGTTCAATGCTGCATATGCTCCAAGTAAAAGCTGCTGACCGGTCTGGCCACGGGCATAGAACGTACGTGATACTTGAGCACCTCCGAATGAACGGTTTGCAAGCAAACCACCATATTCACGTGCAAAAGGAACACCCTGTGCAACGCACTGGTCAATGATAAGATTTGAAACTTCAGCCAAACGATATACATTAGCTTCCCTTGAACGATAGTCACCGCCCTTTATTGTATCATAGAAAAGACGATATACAGAATCGTTGTCATTCTGATAGTTCTTAGCTGCATTGATACCTCCCTGGGCTGCAATTGAGTGAGCACGACGAGGAGAATCCTGAATGCAGAAAACCTTTACGTTGTAACCAAGTTCTCCCAATGAAGCAGCTGCAGATGCACCGCCAAGACCCGTTCCAACTACAATGATGTCAAGCTTGCGCTTGTTTGCAGGGCTTACAACCTTAATTGCTGCCTTATGATTGCTCCACTTATCGGCAAGTGGTCCAGCAGGAATTTTAGAATCTAATTTCAAAGCCATATTTGTAATTTTTATTTGTTTTCACTACAAGTTTATAAAGAAGAAATAGAGTACAACGGAAGCAAAACCGAGGAAAACGATTGTTGCAACGATGTTCGCTATGCACTTCAGTCTTGGATACCAAGTATCGTTAGCCCAACCGACTGTCTGGAACATCGACCATACGCCATGTGTAAGGTGGAACCAAAGAGCAACAAACCATACAAGATATATAACTACATATACTGGGCATGAGAATGTTGAACGGATAAGTTCAACACCTGAAGCTGGCTCCGTGCCAAGAATCTCAACAAGTTGCATCTTCGCCCAGAAGTTTACAAGGTGCAAAAGCAAACCCAATACAATGATTATGCCCAAAACAAGCATATTCTTTGAAGCCCAATCGACACCCTTTTCCTTGACAGTGATTTCATAACGGACATTACCACGAGCACGACGGTTCTGTATGGTAAGGATAAAAGCATACACAAAGTGTACTAGCACACCAAATGCCAAAATTGCCGTACCAAGAAGCGCATACCAATTTGCGCCCAAGAATTCGCAAATGGCATTATATCCATCTTCGGATATGATTGCCACCACATTCATAGTCATATGGAAGAGAATGAAGAGTACCAGGAAACATCCCGAAAGACTCATTACAAGTTTTCTTCCAAGTGAAGAACTAGATAAAAAACAACTCATAATTTTTTGATATTTAATATTATTTTAATTTTACAACCTATCTCACAAAGATAGCAAAATGTCCTCAAAAAACAACCTAACATGCATCCTCAAAATGGATAAAAAGACTCTTAGACAACAAATCAAGGAAAAACTACTACGTTCCACCGTAGACAAACGCACGGCGCGTTCCGAAACATTATGTCGCAACTTGCTTAAATTAAACGACATAACCAAGGCAAGCGTAATAGCTGTCTATATGGAACTTTATGATGAAATATCCCTAGAATATTTTCGAAAAAATATTGCTGGAAAGACAATATGCATTCCGAAAGTCGAAGGAGAAGTGATGAATTTCTATCCTTTTGATGGTTCAACCATACAGGGGAGCTTCGATATCGAAGAACCTTGCTCCGAAAAAAAAGTTGACCCCAGCAAAATTGATGTGATGATTGTGCCGGGAAGAGCCTTCTCTTTGGACGGTAGTCGTCTAGGACGAGGACGAGGCTACTACGACAAATACATCTCGCAACCATCATTTCACGCTCTTACCATAGGTGTTTGTTTTTCGGAACAAATAAGCGATGAGATTCCGACGGAGGAACACGACAAAAAAATGGATATGTTGTTATTTGCGTAAAAAAGCATGAGGCTCAGTCTTGGGGTGTTGATAGCAAACAAGGCCCTTGTATTTTTGCATACAGAATCTTAATATCTGTAGTAATGATGAGTGCATTTCTTCAATTTCCCATATGGGAATCCTCCTCAATTTCAGCACACAGATAATGTTCTACCAAATGTTTCCACCTTTTCAGCCACGATTTTTCAATTCTTCCTGTAAAAAAAATAATAGTCTGCGACACCAAGAGATTTGTCAGCCTTTTTTAACGCCAATTCGATTTTTACGCGATCTTTTTCAGTACATTAAACCTTAATTCGGTAAATTACACGTAATATTTCGAGTATTGTCCAAATTCAGCGTTGAAATTATTTCATTCTTATCTGGCACAATAAAGCTTTGGTCTATTGGTGGTAACATATCCAGTTTCCTTAAAACCATTTGGTCGTTTGCTGTGATTTTAGGACATACGCAGCATGATTTTCCTATTGACCTTTTTGAAAAGTGTATTGAGATGTTCAATTTTAGCGATTGGTGGAAAAATCGAAACCTGTGCAGCTGTCGAAGAGGTAAATATGCTTTCAGTGTATGAGGCTCCGCGAAGGGGGTGTTTTTGAAGTTCCCAGGTAGAGATACCTTTGAGCTGAACTTAAACACCAACACTATGGGAACATTTATACCAGTC
>JAGHTK010000034.1 GCA_018065435.1 Candidatus Alistipes equi | reverse complement strand
TTTCCAATGCTCTTTTAGCTCTTCGCTCCTACATTGCAAAGATTCCGTATGATATCATAACGAAGCAAGATTGGGAAGACAAAGAAAAACGCGAGTCATTCTACAAGCTTCTTTTATATATGGTCTTTTCTGTGCTTAACTCCAAAGTGGATACCGAAGTAAAGAGTAACATAGGAAGAGCGGATGTAGTTATTAAGACCTCAAGCGATATTTTCGTGCTGGAATTGAAGGTTGATGATACCATCGAAAATGCACTTTCGCAAATTGATGATAAAGGTTACGCAATTCCATATGAAGCGGATGGTCGAAAAGTTACGAAGTGTGGAGTTGTTATTTCAAGTGAAAAGCGCAATATTACCTGTTGGCGGACGGTAGATATGGATGGAGATGTCATAGACTATCCATGTGAGGACTAAAGATAAGTCTTTACATTAGCCGTGTTTCAAGATTCATAGTGATTGCAAGTAGTGGAAGTAGTCGGTTCATCGCCCTATACTTTTTCTACTTAAACTACACTACTTCAACACATTTATGGTTGACGATTAGAGGTCAAAAAAAAATTGACAGCATTCATGTTTTGAGTAGTTACCCCTTTTTGTACCATATTTTGATTTTTTTTGATATGAGTGTGTAATTTTGTGCATTAGAGAAAAATATTCTGTATGGTAGTTTTGGTTACTGGAGCGAATGGCCAATTGGGCTGTGAAATGAGACTTAGGTCTGTTGGCTCATCGGATAGTTATATTTTTTCGGACATAGCTGAAATTTCGGAGGATTCCCGCTCGATGCTTGCGGCACTCTCGACAAGTATGGTTGATACTTCCACTTTACATCTTGATATTACGGATATTAACCAAGTGCGGGAAATGGTTAGAAGTCATGCCGTTGATGTTATTGTAAACTGTGCTGCATATACAAATGTCGAAGCAGCAGAAGACAATGAGGCACTGGCTTCGAAACTGAATTCCACAGCTCCATCAATTCTTGCAAAAGTCATGCAGGAAGTCGATGGAAATCTCATACACATATCGACAGATTATGTTTTTGGAGGACATGCCTTATCAGCTCCTTGCAAAGAAGATACTGAGGTGGCACCTTTGGGTGTGTATGGAAGAACAAAGCTGGAGGGCGAACGGGAAATTGCTCGCAGTGGATGTCCTAGTATCATTATTCGTACGGCATGGCTTTATAGTGAGTTTGGAAAGAATTTCTGTCTTACGATACGTCGTCTTTCTTTCGAAAAGGAGAGCTTGAATGTTGTTTGTGATCAACGTGGAACGCCGACATATGCCGCAGATTTGGCCACGGCAATTGGCTCAATAATTAGTGAAAGGGCACTAGATCGAACTGGAATATATCACTTTAGTAACGAAGGAGAGTGCACGTGGTATGACTTTGCTAAAAAGATAGCACAACTTTCAGGAAATCTTTCCTGCAAAATTATGCCTTGTAAATCCAGTGAGTATCCTTCCAAGGTTCAAAGACCGTCGTATTCTGTATTAGATAAAACTAAATACAAAACAACATTTCACAAAGATATCTCACAATGGGAAGACTCCCTTGAAAAATGCATAAAAAATATTAACGCCAAACAGTAGAATCATGTTTTCGAGAACGATTTTGGTTACCGGAGGAGCCGGTTTTATAGGTAGTCATGTAGTAAGGCTGCTTGTGAAAAAATATCCTATGTACCATATTGTCAATATGGATAAACTTACCTATGCCGGAAATCTGGAGAATCTGCGTGATGTGGAGTCTTTGCCAAATTACTCTTTTATTAGAATGGATATCTGTGACTTTGAGGGAGTCTTGGAGACAATGAAGAAATTCGAGGTGGATGGTATTATCCATTTGGCTGCTGAAAGTCATGTGGATCGCTCGATAAAGGACCCATTTACCTTTGCTAAAACAAATGTAATGGGAACACTTTCTCTTTTGCAGGCAGCAAAGCTTTATTGGGAATCTCGCAAGGAAGCATACGAAGGTAAACTTTTCTATCATATATCGACTGATGAAGTCTACGGAGCGCTTCAGATGGATAGACCGGAAGGTGTCACACCTCCATTTTCAACAAAGGCATCTTCTTCCAAGAATCACGTTGCATACGGAACGGAATTCTTTGTTGAAGAAAAAAAATATATGCCACATTCGCCATACTCTGCATCGAAAGCATCTTCCGATCACTTCGTACGTGCATTCCATGATACATACGGCATGCCGGTAATTGTTACCAACTGCTCGAACAATTATGGTCCGTATCAGTTCCCGGAAAAGCTCATTCCACTTTTTATAAACAACATCCAGAAGCGCAAGCCTCTTCCTGTTTATGGTCAAGGACTAAATGTCAGGGACTGGCTCTACGTGGAAGACCATGCAAGAGCCATAGATCTTATTTTCCACAAGGGTACGATTGCTCAGACATACAACATCGGAGGATTTAACGAGTGGCGTAACATCGATATTATTAAGGTTCTAATTTCAACCGTAGACCGTCTTCTTGGACGTAAAGAGGACGAAGATATGTCTCTTATAACCTATGTTAAGGACAGGGCCGGACATGATATGCGCTATGCAATCGACTCTTCGAAGCTTCAAAGGGAGTTGGGCTGGGAGCCTTCACTTCAGTTCGAAGAAGGCATAGAAAAGACCGTAAAGTGGTACCTGGAAAATGAGCAGTGGCTTCAAAATGTAACTTCCGGCGAGTATCAGAAATACTATACGCAGATGTACACGAACCGCTAGGCGTTGGGTACACAGAACTTGAGTAATTTTCTAGTGCGTAACTTTATACCAGTTCGTATTTTTCCATTCTTGTGCCCATTCCGTGCATGGAGCAGATGTGGAAATTCCGCTGTAGTGATTGATGCTATTCATCAAGGAATTGTAGGCTGAATAGAATTTTTCAGTATGGTATCTTGAAAGAACTGCATTCTGTAGTGCTAAATGGAATGCATCTACCATAGAGACATCATCGCAACTTTGTTCGACGTAGTCTTCTAAATCGTAGAAGATGTGGAAAGGATGCGAGGCGCTAGTTCCTTCAAAACTTTGGATATGGTCTTTATTGTATGATTTCTGTTTCGAGGCGTTCACCTTCTTTACAGCTACCGCCAGATTTTCCAACTGGGAAGTTACGATATGCGCAACACATGCGGATTTTGTTGATGCCGTCTGATATTTATCAACATACGTCCTGCAAACTGCATCATAGTCAATATCTTTTTGAAGAAGTATCGGAACAATTTCCTGATATGGGAAACCGGAACCCATAACTTCGGTAGGAGAAGCTATGATATGGTCCGTTACAGTACGCATGTCATAGACAAACTCAATGCTTGACATAAAGCATGCATCCATAAGAAGATAATCTAGATGTACATCCGTTGATGCGATAGCTCTGCGTATGTCATCCGTATCTAAATCTGTACCAGAGGAGTCTCCAATGTCTCTTGTTGTTAGTGCTCCTGGCATCTTCAAAGGACGTTTAGGCCTAAAGGATGATGTGCTTGATATAGTTTTAGAGTCTCCCTTAGGAATCCATCCCAATCCATGGGAACCTATCATTAATCCGTAATTATTTGCCTGTGCAAAAGCTGTCATATCACGAAGAATTTCTCCCATCATTTCTGATGTATATGGGGATGGAAGAGAATACTCTTTGATTTTTTCTCTTACGCATCGATTCTCAAACTGATCAAAGCGAAATTCGTATGTGGCTCCTTTATTGGTTGAACTTTGTTGGAAGACAAGAATTCTTGACGAAGTTAGTTGCACATCTTCAACAGCTTTCGCTATAGCATCGATGTTAAGCGTGTAGTATGAGGAAAGTGCCGTACCTAGAAAATAGAACATCAAAGTCTTCGAAGTTGAGTATGGCCTTTGATATACTGGGACTGAAATAGAGGACGATGAACTTTCTTCCAATGATATTATGACATATCCAAGCAAGGTGTCGCTTGACGATATGTTATCACTTAGAGCTTTAATTTCGAATGTCTTTTCTCCAGTTTTCTCCACCATAAAATTGTTTCCTTGTACGGAAAATGTTATATGGAAAGGTGTCTCTATAAAGAGGGAATTTCTTGAGTTCTTTTGACCTGAAAGTAGTACACGCGAACGGTCCGCAATAATGGAAGCCTGTTGAATGACATCCAATTGCTCTTCTAGTTTGACACCATTTACATAGAAGATTACCTCTCCCGCTTTTTTCTCTTCGACAGATAGGTTGTCGCAAAGAACTGATACCGTTGCATCGTAATATCCCTTCTGCGTTACACTATTTATCTTACATGATACATTTGAGCTTCCTTCTATAAAAACCTCATGTTCACTTTGGAACTTAAATGTAGTTGTACTTCCTTTCGAAGCTCCGCTTTTAAGAGGATCATACTGCTTAGAGATGGAGATTTGTGGATTTTGCGATACGGTGATTCCGATGAATTTCGTGGATAGCATCTTAAAGTTGAGTCCTCCGAGCTCCTTTTTGTGCAATGTATTGTTGCTCTGTAGAACAGTCATTACAACTTTATGGGTGCCGGCCTCCCCATAACTTGGTTCGCAAACGAAGTTTTCGTTTGGAAGAATCTGCCATGGATAGGATGCTTCAATAGAAAATGAGAATGTCGCTCGTTCCTCTCCCTTAAATACAACTTCATTTCCTGTAATACCTGATATTTTCAAGTCATCCTTTGTAGCGGTTTGTTCTGTTGTGCAGGATGAAAGCAAAAACAGTGACAGGAATATATATGTGAGTATTTTTTTCATTTGTAAGCTCTAGGTTTTAAGTTGTTGAACTGCCATGTACGGTCCCTGTGGAAAACGTATCCTTCAGGTTTATTTCTATATATTCTGCTATAGTCGAAATAGTATCCTTTGACTTTGTTGTGAGGAAAATCAAATGGAAGAAATTCGACACTGCGTGATATTATTCTTCCTTTTAAGTGTTTCCAACCTTTTGATGCAATCAGATCTTCGGCATGGGAGAACATCAGAATATGCATAGCACTCTTTTCCTTAAGCCCGTTTCCGGAGGATTCGATGGTACTGAATATACCATTGAGGTGTCTCGAAAAAACTTCTTCGCGCGCTTTGTCTCCAATTGCTCCGTATGCAAAGATAAGAATATTGAGAAGTTTAGGCGAGAAAGGATCATGCTCCATAGCCTCGTTCGTAGCCGAGATAAGTTCATCCAAATCTCTTATTGATGGCTGGTCAATAGAAAGTCTTGCAAGAATGCCCTGAACTTCATCCATCTTGGTGTTTGTTGTAAGAGGACGATACTTTTCGGAAAATGCAAATCCGTAGTAGAGATGAAAATACTCTTCTTGTGAAAGCTCTTTGCCATCACGATAGCGCATCATCAGGTTGGGATAGTACAATGGAGATTCTTTGTTAGAAATGGCACGCAACAACTGCTCATCATCCGGGGCATCTGCTTGTACGGTCCATATAAGCGAAGACAGAAAAACTATCATCAGAATCCTTTTCATTCTTTCAAGTCAGTTATTTGCCAAATTCAACATATGATTCTATGGCTTTCTTTAGAGCCAAAGAAAGTTCTTGTGAAGCTTTAACAAGCGGTAATCGAACCTCTTGTGAACATATACCCATGAGCGAGAGTGCAGCTTTGACTCCAACAGGATTTCCTTGCTTGAAAAGAAGTTCCGTAATCAAATCCAGACGATGCAGTCTTTCTAAAGCCTCTTCACTCTTCTTCTCGATAGCACATCGCACGATGGAACTTAATTCCATAGGGTAGAGATGCGCTAGAACGGAAATAACACCGACGCCTCCTGCCATAATGGTTCTAACCGTCAGAGCATCATCTCCGCTTATTACACAGAATTCTTTAGGACATAGCTTTACGATTTGCTCTATCTGATCAAGGTTCCCGGATGCCTCCTTGATACCTATGATTTTTGGTGTGCTATTGGCAAGTCTAAAAACGGTCTGGGGCAACATGTTGACGCCCGTGCGTCCAGGTATATTGTAAAGAATTACGGGTAGAGGTGATTCTTCGGTAATAGCCATAAAGTGTTGGAAAAGGCCCTCCTGCGAAGGTTTGTTATAGTAAGGACAAACGCTTAGAATGGCGTCATATCCTGTAAAATCTATTGAACGAAGTTCACTACATACCTTCTTTGTGTTATTTCCACCAACTCCCATAACAAGTGGTACGCGTTTTGCTGTGTGCTCTGAAATAAAAGCCGCCACCTTACGCTTTTCATCTTCGTCCATGGTCGGAGCTTCGGATGTGGTCCCCAAAGCTACTATATAGTCCGAACCACCATCTATGACACGGTCTATGATTGAAGCTAATGCAGGAAAATCAATCGCTCCATTTTCTAAAAATGGTGTTATTAGAGCAACACCCGTGCCTGTGAATTTGCCTGTATTGTTCATCTTAAAAAAGTGTAAGTTGCTGAGGTTGTTCTTTCTTTGTTTTTACTTCTTCTTCCACGTTTGTTATTTGGCCACTAAAGCCTATCATGGAAAGAAAATCCTTTTCCGATACTATCTCTATGCCGAGCTTTTCGGCTTTTTTAAGTTTTTCGGGTCCCATATTCTCGCCGGCAACAATCATTGATGTTGAAGAGTTAACCGATGACTGGTTTCTTCCTCCGTTCTTTTCGATTAAAGCCTTCATATCTTCTCTTGATACAATGTTGTACTTTCCAGATACTACAATGTTCTTTGCTTGAAGAATGTTGGAGGATATGGCTTGCGATGAATTTACGAACTGCAGGCCAGCTGTGCGCAATCGTTGGATTATATCTTTATTGGTCTGATCCTGCAGATAATCTGTAATTGATTCTGCAATTTTCTCTCCAACTTCGTCCGACATGCATAACTCCTCCTTCGAGGCTGCCATCAGTGAGTCTATATTCCTAAAGTGCGATGCAAGATATTTTGCTGTTGTTTCGCCAACGAATCGTATTCCAAGTCCGAAAAGAACGCGACGGAACGGAACTTCGCAGGAAGAGTTGATGCTTTGGATAATATTTGCTGCAGATTTTTCACCAAGTCTTGGAAGTGTGGCCAAATCCTGAGCCTTAAGACTATATAAATCAGCAATGTTTTTCAAAAGTCCGTTTTCAAACAACATTTCAACCGTTTCCGAACCGAGGCCTTCGATATTCATCGCCTTTCGTTGTATGAAGTGAATAATGCGACCTAGAATCTGTGGACGGCAGTGACTCTGATTCGGGCAGAAATGTTTTGCCTCGCCCTCGTATCTTACAAGTGGTGTACCACACTCTGGGCAGCGTTCTATAAAGCAGAAGGTGGTCGAGTTATTTGAACGCATGCTCTTTTCAACACCTGTAATCTTTGGAATTATTTCTCCTCCCTTTTCAACATACACCATATCACCGATACGGATGTCAAGAAGTTTGATTTGCTCTGCGTTGTGAAGAGTTGCACGTTTTACGGTAGTTCCCGCAAGAAGAACCGGGGTGAGATTCGCAACAGGTGTAACGGCTCCCGTACGGCCTACCTGAAATGATATGCTTTCAATTTTTGTTAACGCTACCTCGGCCTTGAATTTGTATGCTACAGCCCACCTTGGCGATTTTGCCGTCGTTCCAAGCAAACTTCTTTTTTGGTAGTCATTCACCTTTATCACAACGCCATCCGTTGGAAATGGCAACGCCTTACGTTCCGTATCCCAGTAGTTGATAAATGCTTCAATTTCTTCCATCGTGGAACAAAGCCGCATATGTTTTGAGATTTTGAATCCCCATTCCCGTGCCTTCTCAAGTGTTGCGTAATGGCTCTTATATGGTATCTTGGTCGCACTGAACTGATAAAGCGTACAATCCAGTCCTCGCTTTGCCACGACCTTTGACTGTTGTTGCTTGAGCGTACCTGCAGCAGCATTTCGTGGATTTGCAAAGAGCGGTTCGTCGTTCTCCATACGTTCTGCATTTACTCTGTCGAATGAAGCGTAAGGCATGAGAATTTCTCCGCGTATTTCAAAGAAATCAGGATAATCCTCCCCGGAAAGAATCAGCGGTACGGATTTTATCGTTTTTACATTTGCAGTAACGTCATCGCCTCTTTCTCCGTCACCTCTTGTTACGGCTCTTAGAAGTCGACCATTTTCATATGTGAGCGAGATGGCTGTTCCGTCAAACTTCAGTTCACAACAAAATTCTACAGAACCTATTTCAGAAATGACTTTTTGAACGAATTCACGAAGCTCCTCTAAAGAGTATGTGTTCGAAAGCGATAGCATCGGAAAAGCATGGCGTACGCTTTGAAATTCACTTGTTATGTCACATCCTACGCGTTGCGTCGGAGATAGACTATCATAATACTCGGGATGCGCACTTTCCAAATCCTGAAGACGTCTTAGCATACGGTCAAATTCAAAGTCATCTATTTCAGGTGAGTTCATCACATAATACATATAGTTGTGATGATCGAGTTGCCTGCGCAGAGCTAATATTTCGTCCTTTACTTCCATTGTTAAAAACTAGTTGATAGAACTTATTGTAGGCTCAGGGATGCCTACTAAATGCAAATGTATTAAAAATAGATTTTAGCTCATCCATACTTTAGAGATAATGCGGGATTTTATGTGCTTTTGGCCAGTCATTTTTTCTTGTAAGCATGTTCTTTCTCATTAAAAAATATAAAAGATGTGTTGTACTTTATTTTTTTTGTTTATGTTTGCCAAAATTTTGAAACAAATATGGCAGCAGTAGCTTCAAAGAAACATTTGATGGTTAGTTACAACAATCTTTCGGAAGAATTGAAAGAATCTATGAAAATGGTTTATCCGTATGGATTTGCTGATGCAACCAGAAGGATTGAAAAGCCATCAGGAGAAGTGGTTTTCGTCGTACCATTCGAAACACCAGATGTTGATTATCTTGTAAAGATAGATGTCACGATTGACAATGTCGGGGACGATACGACCGATGAGGAACTCTTCGGCGATACGGATGATGTAAAGGGCGACGAAATGACAGTTGAGGGCGCGGATGACGAAGAAGACATCGCTGATGATTCTCAAGCAGATTTTGATGGGGGAGCAATGTAAAAATCCCCGTAATCATGTATAATCTCTTAAAAGGAAAGAAAGGCATCATATTTGGTGCTCTGAATGAACAGTCAATTGCCTGGAGAGTAGCTCTTAAAGCAAGGGAGGAAGGCGCACAACTCGTTTTAACGAACACGCCGATAGCCCGTCGCTTTGGTAGCGTAGATGAACTTGCGCAACTATGCTCAGCAAAATTTATAGAGGCTGATGCAACATCGGTTGAAGATCTTACAAGACTTGTAAAGGAATCTGTTGATTATTTTGGTGGTCCATTTGACTTTGTTCTACACTCTGTTGGAATGTCTCCAAACGTGCGCAAGATGAAGCCGTACGAGGACCTCAACTATGAATTTATGAATAAAACGTTGGATATATCTGCCGTTTCGTTTCATAAATTGCTTTCTGTCCTTTATCGCGAAGATGCTCTTAAACAATGGGGCTCAGTTGTGGCTTTAACATACCTTGCTTCCACAAGAAGCGTTGCAGGATATAGTGATATGGCCGATGCGAAGGCTATGCTTGAATCCATTGCGCGTAATTTTGGTCCAATCTATGCTAAGCGGCGAAATGTAAGAATTAACACCGTGTCCCAATCTCCAACACTTACCACAGCCGGTCAGGGTGTCGCTGGAATGAAGGAAATGTACGAGTATGCAGATCGTTTCTCACCTCTTGGAAACGCCTCGGCGGATGATTGTGCTTCGTATGTTGTTTCACTCTTTAGCGACCTTACAAGAAAGGTTACCATGCAGACGCTTTATCACGATGGGGGTTTTTCATCGGTTGCTCTAAGCGAGCCTGTAATGGAGATGTATCTGAAGGGACTCGAAAAATAAATTCAATTCTTTATATGCACAGATTTCTTTTGCAGGCTATTTTCGTCCTTTTACTTGTAGGGATTATTCCTTTGGGGTGTACAAAGCATTGCAAGAAATCCATTAAAGAATTTCCTTCTGTATCAATTCCAAAAGGAATGACTTCCGGGGCTGAACAGGTATATCTCCAGTACCACTTCTGGGATAAATTCGATTTTCAGGATACACTTCTTATTTCACGACTTGATTCTACCATAATGTTTGAATCGGTCGTAAAGTATATTAGTCTTGTGGGCCCGATGAATCAAAAGCCTATTCGTCAAATGCTTGAAAAGGCTTCTGTTTCTCGAAGAATGCTTGATTATGTTTGTGGCTATATGGAAAAAGTAGTCCACGATCCGAATTCTCCTTTGAGAAGTGATGAACTATTCATTCCATTATTGAAAAGTCGTCTTTCGACAGAATATTATGATGAAGCGGAGCGTGCTGTTTTTCAATATGATTTAAGTAAGGCATCTAACAATCGTATTGGACATGTGGCCAATGATTTTGGCTTCTATACATTAAAAGGCACCCACTCCTCGCTTTATAAGCTAAAAACGGACTATACGATTATTTTTATAAACAATCCCGGATGCCCGATGTGCATGGACCTCATTAGGGACCTTAAGGAGGATGAATTTATCAACCTGCTTATTGACAATAATCGCCTTAAAGTCTTAGCTATATATCCAGATGAAGATCTTACGGAATTTAAAAAACACGTTTCGAATATGGACTTAAGATGGATTAATGCCTATGATAAAGGGTGTCTGATTGATGAAGGAAATCTGTATAATTTGGATGCAATACCTGCGCTCTATCTTTTGGATGCGTCAAAGCGGGTGATAATAAAGGATTCTACATCTGTTCCAGAAATCTCGTTTGTAATAAGACGTATGGAAGATCTTTGAAACGATAGTTTTTTTCTATAGTTCATTGAGATTAACCATGCCTCGTATTGAACATCTCGAATTAAAATTCGTTATATTTGTATACGCGGTTAGACCGCTTTAGAATTTTATTTAACGTTAAATTTTATTGATATGGCAAAGAAATGGCGTTGCACAGTTTGTGGTTATATCCATGAAGGGGACGAAGCTCCTGAAAGATGTCCAATGTGTAAGGTTCCAAAGGAAAAATTTGTGGAACTTGTAGAAAAACAAGGCGATTTGGAGTTCGCAACGGAACATGTTATTGGTGATGGTAAAACAGCCGGAGCGGAACTTTTGGAAGGTCTACGTAACCACTTCGTAGGTGAGTGTACGGAAGTTGGAATGTATCTTGCTATGAGTCGTCAAGCAGACCGCGAGGGATATCCTGAGGTTGCAGAAGCATTTAAGCGTTATGCATGGGAAGAGGCAGAGCATGCTGCGAAGTTCGCAGAACTTCTCGGTGAAGTAGTATGGGATACAAAGACAAATGTCGAAAAGAGAATGAATGCCGAGGCTGGAGCATGTGAAGATAAACTGCGCCTTGCACGTCTTGCAAAACAGGAGAATTTGGATGCTGTTCATGATACTGTACATGAAATGGCTAAGGATGAAGCTCGCCATGGCTCAGGTTTCCAAGGACTTTATAAGAGATTCTTCAAATAGAAACTGGAATTTTATATTCCGTTTGGGCCCTATATCTGTAGAATAGTCAGTTCTCCGAAATGTTTACTGAACATTGGCTATGGATGTGTAGGGCCTTGCTATTAACCATATAAAAGGTTTAAGAAAAAAGAGTTAAGGAAATGCGAGTCGAACGTGAAGATGTTCACTATACGTAGTTAACTTCGAGGTGGAAATTTTTAGACTAAGCATCTTATGCGTTATGATGAGCCTGATTTTTACTATTATTTCGTTTAGAACTCGCATCAGAAGTATTGTGTAAGATACATTGGAAATTTCTTGTTTTTTGCTCATTTTGTTAAGGCAAAGGTGTTTATTGCTTAGTTGCTTAACATGATTGAAATCAATATTTTATTGATGGTGTAACACTTTTTGATTGTTTTCAATAACTATCCCATCAAAATCATCTTGCAAAACTTACGAAATTAATGTTAAAAAGATATGAGACGGATGTTGTCAACCAAGAGTGGCGCGACTTTTAACGAAGAAGATCCAAATATGACATTTGTTGTTCGCAAGGAAGTCATTGAGATTGTTTATAAGGTCAAGCCCGGTTTATTTCAAATTATTAATTTTGCTAGGTATAAGGAGGAAAACGGGCTACTGTTTGCAAATTGGGGAAATTATCTCAGTCGGGTGACCAAAGACGAAGAACTGATAACCAAACTCATGATGCATTGCCCTACTCTTTGTGAGCTGCTGATGGGACTGGATAAGGATGGGGTGGAGGATGTTAAATATGGTCTTTCTATAGATGATTGTGCATATGGTTTTGGTATCGATATCAAGATTTCCAATCAACTTCCTTTGCAATTATGCATTACGCCAGAGATTGAAAATAAAGCCAATATGCTTCGAAAGAAGATGCTGAAAGTTTACAATGAGATTGTGTCCAATGTCCCATGGAAAACTGGGCTTAATGATGTTTGGGAACCATAACTGGAAATGAATCTTCTTCGTTCAGAAATGCTATCTAAAGCTAACCCATCGCTGGTGGTGGGGTTGTCGCGTTTTTTTAAGACCGGAACTGGTCAGTACGGCGAAGGTGACAAGTTTCTTGGAATCAAGGTTCCAGTGACGCGCGAGGTGGTGAAGAAGTGCTGGAATCAAACAGGCTTCGATGAATTGGAGGAATGTATCCGCAGTGAATACCACGAGTTGCGATTGGCTGCACTGTTAACGTTGGTGCAGATTTTTGCCCACGCCCGCAAGGATACCCTATTGCAGCAGCGGTGCATCGATTTTTACCTCTCTCATATGCCGCTTATAAACAACTGGGATCTTGTCGATCTGAGTTGCTATGAACTTTTAGGAAACTGGCTATTGGAGCGGGATCGTAGCTTGCTTTATGCCATGGCCCGCGAAGGTTTGACCATCTGGGAGCAACGCATCGCCATCGTTTCCACGATGCAATTTATACGTCACGGGCAAATTGACGATACATACGCAATTGCCGATATTTTCCTCGAAAAGTCGAAGACTCTCCATGATCTTCTTCAAAAGGCCGTCGGCTGGTTGCTTCGCGAAGCCGGAAAACGCGATGAGGACAGACTCAAACACTATTTGAAACTTAATGGTTCTCGGATGCCTCGCACGATGCTTCGTTACGTCATTGAAAAATTCCCTCCAGAAGAGCGAAGCACGATTTTGAAAGCTTATTAAAACGACCAACAATCTAGAACCGGCTTGTTTTGATTAGTTTCTTTCTTGGCTTTCATCTACCTTATTTTAGTATTGGTATGTGTTTTTTTATAGAGGGTGCTAAGTAGTACTGAATTAGACATATCCAAAATGATATGCTAAATAACAACGACTTACGTATTTGTTATCTCGTCGATTGACGTTAGATACAACAAGATCCAGTTTATTGACTGAAAAACACATAGCCTTCAGAAGATTATGTTGTCTAATATTCTCATCCTGTATACAAGCGTATTTATTTGAATCAATCAAAGATATGTGCAACCTAAATAGTGGATAAAAGATGTCTTTCTTACTATGTCGGTACAAGGTTAAAAAGTATTTGGAAAACCAATAGGAAGATGTCGTAATTCCTAGGATAGTAAAAAGCTATATTGTAAGGATGGTAAATGTCAAAAATTTATTGGTTGAAGTGGCTTAAAACTTCCTATAAATAGGCTATATTATTGTAACTGGCTTATTATCAAATTGTTTTATTTATTTATTTATTTATTTATTTATTTCATATATGATTCAACGAGGAGAAATATTAATTGATACTTAAACCAAAAGCTATTAATACGAGCTACGATGTTTGTATGATTAGCTTTTCATTTTATTGTTACTTAATTGTTTATATTTTCAAAGCATGACAAAAGAGGAACTACGTTCATACCGTTTGAATTCGATGGAAGAACCAACAGATGAAATGCTTGAGGCAATAATGCTTGGAGTGCAAGAAAGTGCACGCCAATCAACCTTAAAAGCAAAAGCAGAACTTAATCGTAGGTTTAAGGAGGCATTATTTCAAATAAGAGAATTTAAGAGAATCTAACTCAAGTTTCGCTGGGTAAAAAAGGTGGAGTTATTCCCACCTGTGAAGCGGGTTAGCCTAAGCCCCGAATAACTATTGGGAGCTTTCGCCCAGGAAGAATACATAGGCACTTATGTGAACTTGTCCCCGATCAGGGCCTCTTCGGACCCAGGCTAAAAGAAGCGAAAGAGATGGAGCTGCAATTAAAAAACACCAATCAACATTGGCAAGCGTCACACAACTGGGTTGCTCGTAATCAAACCTACAATGCAAACAAGAACTTTTTTTAACACAAAAAGCAAAACAAGAATGGTTTATGTTCTGACTGCTTTATTATGATTGTTTGCATGTGCTCCTTCTGGGATGGGAATCTCTTTTAGGTATTCATAAAAATCAGTATTAACCTAAAAACTATGCGGATTATAAAATGAAATCCTCCGGTTTCTGCATTTGAAATAGTAATGTCTTGTAAACATGGTAAAGCAGATATTAAATATCATTTGGCAATGGTTTGCAATAGGGTATTCTCAGCCATTCACCAGAAAAGAGAGATGGATTTTGGATGGTCAACAATAAGATTTAAAGAAACATTGGTAACTTTTAATTTAGTTTTAGTTGTTTAAAAAATTTCAAAGAGTTATTTTTTGCTACATTTGTCTTTGAGTAAAAACTATCATCATATGTTAGAAATTAAGAAAACAAGAGTGGAAAGCGATTTGATTGGAGAGATCGAATTGCCAAATGATGTTCTTTATGGAGTACAGACTGCACGCGGAATGGAAAATTTCCCAATAAGTAATTTTCATGTCTCAGATTACAAACATTTTGTAAATGGCTTGGCCTATGTTAAGAAAGCTGCAGCAATTGCAAATTTCTCACAAGGACTTCTCACGAAGGAACAGTATGAGGCCATTGTAAAGGCGTGTGATGAAATTCTTGCAGGGAAGCATCATGAATTCTTTGCAACGGATATGATTCAGGGTGGCGCAGGAACAACAACCAATATGAATGCCAATGAGGTTATTGCAAATCGTGCACTTGAAATAATGGGTCATGAACGTGGCGAATATAAGTTCTGTTCTCCAAATGACCATGTGAACTGTTCTCAGTCTACAAACGACGCATATCCTTCTGCAATTCATATGGGTCTGTATGCAACGCATTTGGATTTGAGAAAACATCTGGAGCAACTCATTGCATCCTTCGAAACGAAAGCACAGGAATTCTCCAAGATTGTTAAGATGGGTCGTACTCAGCTGGAAGACGCCGTTCCGATGACTCTTGGTCAGACATTTAATGCCTTTGCAAGTGTGCTCAAGGATGAACTTTCGGTTTTGGACCATGCCTCAAAGGAGTTCCTTACGGTAAATATGGGAGCTACAGCAATAGGAACTGGCATATGCTCAAGACCTGGATATGCCCAGAAATGTGTTGAGGCCCTTTCCGAGGTTACTGGATGGGAGATACGTCTTGCGGAGGATTTGGTTGCCGCTACATCCGATACATCATCGATGGTTGGTTACGCATCAGCAATGAAGCGCCTCGCTCTAAAGATGAACAAGATTTGCAATGATTTGCGTTTACTTGCATCCGGACCTCGTTGCGGACTAGGAGAAATTAATCTTCCTGCACGTCAGCCAGGTTCTTCAATTATGCCAGGCAAGGTTAATCCAGTCATTCCTGAGGTAATGAACCAGATTTCATATAAGGTAATTGGTAATGAACTTTGCGTTTCTATGTCGGATGAGGCCGCACAGATGGAGCTTAATGCTATGGAGCCTGTGATGGCGCAGTGTTGCTTTGAAAGCGCTGATTTGTTGATGCACGGATTTGACACACTCCGTATTCGTTGCATTGACGGCATTACTGCAAACGAAGATCGTTGCAGAAAGTATGTTGAAAACAGCATCGGTGTGGTAACAGCGCTTAATCCAATTATTGGCTACAAGAACTCCACGAAGATTGCAAAGGAGGCCATGCAGACTGGTCGTGGTGTAGCGGAACTAGTGATTGAACATGGAATTCTTACAAAGGAGGAACTTGACACTGTGCTTAGTCCTGAAAATATGATTAAGCCAGTGGAACTTGATATCAAACCTAGAAAATAGGTTCGTAGAAAGAAGACGGGGCTTCAATTGAAGCCCCGCTTTCAATTATAGCCTGCTTAAATTAGGCAGGCATCTAGCAACTTCTTTATTTCATCCTTTTCAAGATGCTGACCGATAAAAACGATTTTTTGCATACGGTCTCCATATACTGGGTCCCAATCCCGTCTCAGAACAGGATCGTTTTCCATCATCTGCTGTAACTCGTCATCCGGCATAGTTGCAAACCATTGTCCGACATTTTGCATGGAAACTTGTTTTCCAGCTTGCTCAAAGAGATAGCAAATGTGCGTTTCATTTATGAAATAGCATAGTCCCTTCGCCCTGATTATGCTCCTTGGCCACTGCTTCGCGACAAAATTGTCAAATAGGCTCAAATCAAAGGGACGCCTAGCCATATATACATATGTACCTATGCCATATTCCTCTGCTTCGCCTTCTTCGTGCTCATGCTCGTGGTGATGGTGATGATGTTCGTGCTCGTGTTCATGTTCGTGTTCATCCTCATCCTCATCCTCATCATCGTGATGCTTCCCTTCTATTTCGGAAATCCATCTTGCGGATGTGGCAACTTCATCAAAGTCGAATGCCTCGCAGCCAATAATCTTGTCTAGATCCACTTCGGCATAATCGCATTCTATGATATTTGCCTTTGGCTGTAATGTCCGAATTATCTGCTTGACCCTTGCCAGGTCTTCTTTTTTAACTTCGGAAACCTTGTTTAGAAGTATGGTATTGCAAAACTCGATTTGTTGTATTAGAAGATTCTCGATGTCGTCTTCATCCAGGTTTTTATTCAGCAAATCTCCTCCGTTTTTGAATTCATCCTTCATACGAAGAGCATCAACTACCGTGACGATGCTATCTAAAACAGGATATCCATCCTTAAGGCATGGAATGTCAAGCTTTGGCATCGAACAGATGGTTTGTGCAATTGGTTGAGGTTCACAAATGCCGCTTGCTTCGATTACAATGTAGTCGAACTTGTTCATTATGATGATGTCCGAAAGCTGGTTTATCAAGTCCGTTTTTAGCGTGCAACAGATGCATCCGTTCTGAAGCGCCACAAGGCTGTCGTCCTTCTTTCCTACCACACCACCTTTTTGAATTAGGTCGGCGTCTATGTTCACTTCTCCGATATCGTTCACGATAACGGCAAATTTGATTCCCCGGCGGTTCGTTAGTATCTTGTTGACAAGCGTTGTTTTGCCACTGCCAAGATATCCGGTCAATAGAAGAACTGGAATGTTTTTCATTTTTGTACTGATTTTTTCATAATACGCCTACAAACGGCGTAGGTTCTATACATTTAAAGAGCCTCGCAGATACCTGTGAGACTCTTTTTGCGGAGGGCACTAGATTCGAACTAGCGGATACCTTACGATATCGGCAGTTTAGC
>JAGHTK010000125.1 GCA_018065435.1 Candidatus Alistipes equi | reverse complement strand
ATTTGGTCTATTAATATTATTTTTTTTAATCTTTTATCTTTTTTTTAGAGAGAATCTGTAAGCGAAATTGATTCCTATTTTGGTTGGTCCAAACATCTTTCTCTGTTCTGTAGTACAGTATTTCCACATTTGTGAGCGATCGTCTTTAAGTTGTGCCCGACGTTGTTCCCAACTTGCATATCCGACGGCTGCATATATTTCAAAGTTCCAGTGTTCCTTCTTGCCAAGTGTGAAATTATATCCGTAGAGAAGACCAATGCTTATGGCTGGCTTGTTTATGGAACCTGTCTTTGAGTTGTAGTTCTGGAACATCTCCCTGCTGTTGAATTTACCTGTAAACCATGCAAGGTTGCAGTGAGCTCCTACAAAATGACCTTTTTTGAATGCCTGCTTTGTCCAATACCTTACCTCCGGCAAAATGCCATAGAATTTTGTATCAGGATCGGGATGAAAGATGTTTTTTCGTGTGTAAACTCCATCTACACCAATTGAAACATGCTTTCCGCAACGTACTTCCAAACCCAAATAAGGTATTGCGATTGCATCCATAGCAAGATTGGTCTTTATGCCAAATCGGTAATCCCTCGGAGTGAAATCTTTTGTCTTTTGGACTTTTGTTTTCTTTGTTTTGGGTACGGCAACTACAGAAGCAATCACTTGCGTCCTAATAGTATCTCTAATGTATATTGTATCACGTTTTACAACAACTTTCTCTTTTTCCGTGATAGGTCTGCTCTTTTGGGCGGAAATGATAGCTGCGACTTCTTCCGGATTTGCAAGATATGGCTTTGAAGGATCCCATAGACAATATATAGCAATGCGCACACCCTTTAGCTCCGAGAAAAATTCGTTTTGCAGTAGTTTCCAGATGCGTCCATGGTCGAGGGCCATAAGGGCACTTTTGCGTGCACCCCACTGTTTGGTACGGATAATTTCCATTACCTCATATTTATATGGGATGTTGGAATCCTTTACCATATTGTATAAGCGATCCCAATCCTCAGGGATACTTTCGCTATGAATCTGATAGTCTCTTAATCCAGTAGTTGTCTGAAAATACTTCTTGACGGCATCCGTATGCCTTTTTGCAATTATAGCATTGTCTCTATAGAGTCCTTCCGGAGAGGAACTTCCTATGACCCACACTTCGAGTAATCGCATTGTCGCATCATTGAGGACATTGTTTAGCTCCTGTGTTGCGATATTGATTTTCGAGTAGTTGTTTAATTCTGTAGTTCCTTTTGAAAGTTTAATGTTAGTTAGAAGGGAGTCTGCGTATACCACCTTGCTCGTTAAATCGGCGTGTTTTACATAGCGCACGAACATCTGGGCTTTGCCCGAAAATGAGATGAAGCAAGCTACTGCAAGGAGGAATACTTTTATTTTATGTATTGTTTTCAATTTCGTGTTGTTTACTACTAGTATGTATACTGAACGTATTTTCGGCAACAAAAATATTTTTTTTGAAAAACAAACAGGAAAAAGTTTGCTAAAGTACCCGATTTCAATCATAAAAGTCCAATTTTATAACATGAACTGTAAATCTGTAACATACCGGATTTGACTTTTCTCCCTTTTGTCTTCTGCAGAATGGTAAGTTTATCTGTATTCAAATTTCTGTTCAAACACCTTTATATGTATGTATTAAAGTCAAAGTACGTGGCATCTTTTCATTCTCTTCTTGAAAAAGCAGTAGAGACATTGTAATGTCGCTTATTGATTCGTGATAACATTACGGGAATTCGTGTACAAGATGCACGATTATGTTGAAATATATTTTATCAAAGTTTTATCAAAAATACTTTTGTGTACCAAAAAGTCGTTTTGATTGAAACGAAATAAATGATTTTGAAAAATTGACAAAAGTTTTACATAGATTTATTTGTTTGATTGTCACTGCGTTAAGTGTTGTGTGCTGCACGAAGACTGTGATAGATGATTGCACTTCTACTAAAAAACAAGAAGTGCTAATTAGAGCTTCGTTGCCTGTGTCACGTACTGTTATGGGTGAATCGGATGGCGTATCGCAATCCGTTAATTGGTGCGTTGGTGATGAAATAGCTGTATGGGCAAGGCCTGTGGGTACATCTTCACCATATACCTTAGACAAAACTATCTTTCGCCTTGCAACATTCAATGCAACATACTCTTCCGCTGATTTTAAGGCCACAATTGATGAAATGCCACAGGGAAGATATGACTATGTGGCATTCTATCCTGTACCGACTCAGACTGACGAATCTGCCGTATCGTATAGCATTCCCGAAGTGCAGGATGGAGATTTCGGTGCCGAAAATGATATAATGTATGCATCATGTGAAGGCAATGCTTTGCAGATAAGAGATACTTCTTCAGATACGGTAGATATACTTAACGAGCAACCGGAACTTTCCTTTAAGCATATGATGCATCTAATACGCATTCGTGTTCCTGAAGGGAAGAATCTTTTTGGAAGTACAGTAAAAAAACTTGTCATAACCTTTCCTCAAAACGTAGTTGGGAAGGTTACCATTGATATGCACCACCCAGAGACACAACTTTGGAGTGAACTACGTAACGAGCTTACCATTGACATGGATTCATCGAATCAACTTGATGCTAATGGAAGATACGTATGGGCCTATGTACGCCCGACAACGCTCAACGGAGAAATAACATTTAGAGCGTACGATACAAATGGAATCCCTTCCAAACTTCTGACCACATCCATTAATAAGACACTTCTTGCGCAACATATAACTCCAATTGCTCTAACTATTCCACAGAAGATTAATCCAGTATATTTTACGTTTAAGTGCCCAAATAACGCTTCGCTTCCTAATAATTTGGGAGAGCCTGTCAACAAAATGATTGTCACACAGTGGCCAAATGGAATAGAATCAGCTCTTGGAACTAATAATATTTCATCTACTACTTCAACAAGCAATACATTCCAAGTTCCTTTCTATTATGATGAAGAACTTGGCATTAATAAGGCACTTCCGGGAGGTGTTATGAAGGTAACGTTCGAAAGTGAAAATGTATTACTAGAGGATACAACGTACGAATTTAAGCTTCCTACAACGATAATGCCTTCAGGAGATTCTTTTGATTTTTCTATTCCATGGCTTTTAGCGGAGGACTTTAGTAATCTTAAGGGATATACGGATGAAGCTACTACAGGCTCGAAAGATTTGACAGGAGTGGGCCTTCCTGGTTGGACAGCATCAAGAACAAATGGAGATAAAGGAAAGGTTAGTTTAAGGCCATTCTGGGTTTTTGGCGCTAGATTCCAAGGACGTTTGGATAGTTGCCCTCTTTCAAGAATAAAGGAAGGTCATTCCGTAAAGGTCCAGATTTTCTTTTACGCTAGTGCTGAAAAGGTCAAAACACCTTTGCAGGTGGGCTGGCATACAACTACGGGCTCAATTGAAGCTAGTGAATCCATTACAAATGTTTCTTCTACTGTCTCTCTTCCTAAAGGGGGCTCTCTAACGGAGTATAATGTAACTACATCGAAATTGACTTCTAAGGCTAGAATAGCCTGGAGAACAAATATAACATCAGGTACATGGGGAACGTATTCTGATACTCCTATTTCTAACGTTAGAATAAAGGTCGCACAATAAAAAATAATAACTAAATATTTATACAATGAAAGCAAAGTTGATTACCCTTAGTA
>JAGHTK010000041.1 GCA_018065435.1 Candidatus Alistipes equi | reverse complement strand
TCTAATATAACCTAAAATTTACGTAAAAATTGTAAAGCGGGGAGATTATTTGGTCTCCCCATTTTTTTTGCTGCTCAAAAAAATCTACTGAGTAGTTACAGAAAGACAAAAATAGAATACACTTTTTCCTTTTTTTTGAGTAACTTTCGGATACGTATAATTTTTTTTAAGTCATATACATGGTTAAAAATTCTCTTTTTAGTCTTATTGAAAGACGTAAGGAAGGTTACGCCGCAGGTATACCTTCCTACTGCACAGCAAGCGCAATAGTTATCGAGGCCGTGTTGGAGCAGTCTAAGCGCTTTGGAGACAAGGTTCTCATTGAAGCCACTAGTAACCAAGTAAACCAATTCGGCGGATACACCGGAATGCTTCCTGAGGATTACCGCGACTTCGTATACGGCATTGCAGACCGCATCGGATTTCCTCATCAAGACATCATTCTAGCGGGTGACCATCTCGGCCCTCAGCCTTTCCAGAACCAAGACGAAGCAACAGCAATGGAAAACTCGAAAACGATGGTCTATATGTATGCACGTGCAGGATACACCAAAATACATCTCGACACATCAATGCGCGTTGCGGATGATGATCGTAATGCACCACTTTCCGACTTTACAATCGCCACGCGTGGTGCGATTTTGATGAAAGAGGCTGAAAGAGGTTATCAGGATTTGCTAAAAGAAAATCCTGCGGCCATTCACCCAGTATTCATTATCGGTTCTGAAGTACCAATTCCGGGAGGTGCCCAGGTAAAGGAGGAAATGCAGGTTACAAAATCTGAGGATTTCGAAAACACGCTCAAAGCATACAAGGAAGTATTTGAAAAACATGGCATTGATAATTTGTGGAAATATGTCATCGCTGTTGTCGTTCAGCCTGGAGTAGAATTCGGTGATGCTGATGTACATATGTACAATCGTGCCGAAGCTTTGAATCTTACCTCTAGTTTGAAGAATCATCCAAACGTTGTATTTGAAGGCCATTCTACAGACTATCAGTCACCTCGCGCGCTAAAGGAGATGGTCGAAGACGGAATTGCAATTTTGAAGGTAGGTCCAGCCCTTACCTTTGCTGCACGTGAAGCAATCTATGCTCTTTCTCACATAGAAGACGAACTTATCGACTGCCCTGAAAAGCGTTCAAATGTACGCCAGGTCATCGAAGATGTAATGCTTGAAAATCCAAAGAACTGGGCAAAGTATTACAAGGGAACAGACAAAGAAATTGCTCTAAAGCGTTCATACAGCTACTCTGACCGTAGCCGATACTACATGGTTGACCAGCGCATCGAAGCTGCTCAGGAGAAACTCTACGAAAACCTTCGCTCGGTAGACATCCCGATGGGACTTCTTCACCAATACATGCCTATGCAGTATGTAAAGGTACGTGACGGTAAACTCAAGATGGATCCTAGAGAACTTGTAAAGTATGCTGTAACGATTATCTGTGACGACTATAACTACGCCACAAAGCACAACTTCGTTGCAGGAAGCGTATTCATTTAATCAACACTTAGCACATAGTCCCGCCCTTAGTGTGGGACTATGTCTTTTATAGAAATACAATGGAAGACATCTATCGTGACATTCGTCCATATTTTGACGATGAGATACCTCAGGCAATGCAAAGGATATCTCAAGATGATTTGCTTCATCCAGTGGCAAATTATCTTTTCAAGGATGTCCCTTTTGATAAGGTACAGGAACTTATATTGAGCCTTAAAACCGTAGAAGACATTCAGTCGAAACTTATGTATCCTGCAATCAAAAAAATTGCAGACACTACAATTTCACATTTTACGTACTCGGGAGTTCAGAATGCGGGTGATGGTCGTGGCCACCTTTTCATATCAAACCACAGGGACATTACTCTAGATGCATTTCTGCTACAACTTGCACTTTTTCTAAATAATCTTCCGACATCGGATATCACGCTAGGCGACAATCTTCTTAAGCCACAGTTCGTGGTTGATATATGCCGTTCGAACAGAATGATTCGTATTATTCGTATGGATGGTGTTTCGCCAAGGGAGTTTCTGGAAAATTCCAAGCATCTCTCCGAATATCTTCTCAAACGAATCGAAGAGGGGCGTTCCATCTGGATTGCCCAAAGAAACGGACGTACGAAAGACGGATTGGATCAAACTGAACCAGGTCTTGTCAGGATGGTTGGTATGCAAAGTGAAAATGGTTTTCTTGACACTTTTACAAAACTTTCAATCGTTCCTATATCCATATCATACGAATACGAGCCGTGTGATGTAATGAAGGCTGTTGAACTTTTTATCAAGCGTAGTACAGGAGAGTATCACAAGAGTGAAGATGAAGATTTGAAAAGCATTCTTTCTGGTATTATGGACAAAAAAGGCGATGTGCACGTAAGTATTTGTCCAGCCTTAACCCCAAAAGAGCTTCAGCAGGCAGCCCAGTTACCACGTTCCGAACAGTTCAAAGCACTAGCCGGTTTTATTGACAAACGCATCAATGAAAACTATCATCTTCATCAGACGAATTTCATAGCTTGCGACATATTGCGTAAAAACGATACGTACACGAACAAATACTCTGTTAAGAAAAAGGAAGAGTTCATAAAGCATCTCGAAAAATGTACCGAAGTATTCAAATTAAAGGGAATAGATGTAAAAGCTGCAACTGAAATCCTTTTAAGAATATATGCAAATCCCGTACTGAGAGGCGAGAAATAATTCGAAGTTCTTTTCGATATACATCTAGCGTAGAATACATCCACCAAAAAGGACAGAAAGGCTCAGCGTTTTGGATTCATGAGAAGGTTTTCTGAATTTGAATAAGATTTATTGAAATCGTATCCCACACATGCAATAAGGCGACCTTTTGGCCGCCTTATTATCTGTAAGAACCAATCGCAAAACTATTTTGCTGCGTTCTTCTTATCGTAACGTTTTGCGTAACGGCTCATAAACTTATCGACGCGACCAGCGGTATCAACCAACTTCATCTTACCAGTGTAGAATGGGTGAGATGTGTTGGAAATTTCCATCTTATACACGGGATAGGTTTCGCCGTCGACTTCGATGGTTTCTTTAGTTGCGACAGCGGACCTGCACAAAAACACGTGGTCATTCGACATATCTTTGAATGCCACAATACGATAATTTTCTGGATGAATTCCCTTTTTCATCTTCGTGTGTTTTTTTAAGTACTCAAATGCAGTGCAAAGGTATGAAAATTTTCTAATTATCAAAGTCCTGACAAATGTTTTTAATTTTCCGGATCGGGATATGGACTTTCCTTCACTTGCGTTACAAAAATATCCTTCCAAATTTCCCCCGATTCACGACCAATGGTAGTGATGCGTATAATTGCGTTGCGCTCCTTTTCGGTCATAAGGTCTGCCTCAATAACAAGAAGCTTGGAATCAATAACTTCAAACGTACACCATTCTGCCGAAGAAGAAATCTCAACTGGATAATTGCACGCGATAGAGACCTCGGCGTGTCCTCCCTCTTGCGAACGTATGATTACAAAATCCGTAGAAGTGAATATACCATCTATAAGTTTGTGTTCATCTTCACACGAAAACAAAAAGCAGAAAGATGCAAAAAGAGTGAGAATAGACAATATTCTTTTCATACCCTAAGGTTTATTTAAGCCACGAATTTCACGAGGTGATTTTGCAGGGCTCTAATTGTTTAAAAATATCACAAAAAGGCTAAAGCTTATGCAAAACTTGAGTCTCGAAAATGTGCCTAAATTAAAATTTTGCAACCTTGAACGAGAAACAGTCATACGGAGCATTGCGCCAAGCATAACGTGCCGTAAGGCGTGATATGGCAAAAAGTGGGGAGAATGTTCTAACACTTATAGTTTGACCATCCGTACCAAATTCCAATATACGCAACCAGCAATCGCCTCCGTTTCCATCCCAATGGCCATCACCATTCTGTGAATTGAACATCATTTGCGGTATCATACGGCCATCCTTTGCAGCATCCTCCCTAAAGGCTGAATTGGTTCTGTAATCGATATCCTCTACCTTACAGGAGGCAATTTGTTCGATTTTTGGAGGACGTCCAGTATGTCCACATAATACTAGAACTATATTTTTAGACGGATAAACAAGCTTCTCCCAAACTGCCTGAGGCCAGTTCTTCGGTTCCAATTTATACTTTTCTTTCTGAATACGCTCCCCTTTGGTCGAAAGAAACGAATGAACAAGAATAATTGCTCTGTGATTCTTAAATTTTTTGCTCTCTAGAAGATTACGTGCCCAATCAAGCACCTCATCCCTCGGAGCAAATTCCATTGAAAGAATAAGCAGTTTGCCCCATGCAGAACTACTAAATTCATATGCTGCATTTTCAAGCGTATGTACGCCGTACACATTCGGGCATGTGTCAACAAGGCACTCCTTAAGAGTTGAATTCCGTTCCGGTGTCACATACTCTCCAAAATGTGAATAACGCGTCTCCGATGCCATAAATCCCGCATCGTGATTACCCTGACATGCTATATATGGTACAATTCCATCCATACGTTTTAATGCGCTAGATGCCGCTTCCCATTCACCCTTGGATGTTTGATCACCATTATTCTTCCCTGGTCTAGCTCCGTATACCTGCAAATTATTATGCTCAACTAAATCTCCTGTTATAAGGGCTACTTTGATTTTAAGTCTTTCTACATTTTGTGCGACCCATGCTGTCTGAAGTTCGAACAAGGGCTGATTGGCAGAGAACTTGTTGTAACTTTGTGGATCGGGTATAAGAATAAACGAAAAATCTCCGTTGGAAGAAATCTCCGGATAAATTGGAATCTGAGGTTCAGGGCGATGCTGCGCATAAAGCGAGCACGCAAAAAAAAGAAGCGAAAGTGTAAATACTCTTTTCATAATTTTAATTTCTTTATAAGAGTTACAATATCATCAAGCGCAGCACAACGCGAGAGAATGCTAATTGAAAAGTAGCACACAGCGCCAAGAAGTATTTCAAGCATTAGCCGCAAAAGAGGTGACAACGTACAAAAGAAGGAAGAGGTAAAAAGCAAAACCAGAGCCATTACAGCCGTAAGCCACAACGGATGAACAAGTGCATAAAAAAGATTCGAAAAACGAACAGAACTCTTTTTACAGACAAAAAAGAGGTTGATTACCATTTCGATGAGCATCATCAAGGCCACAGCCCACGCAACAGCCTTAACAGAATGCGGTATGGTAAAGCAGAGCATAATGGCAAAAATGCATTTTTTCACAATTTCCAATCGAAGCAGAGCTGGTCCCTCCATTTTTATCTTCATCACATTGTACGAAATCATTGCAATGGGATATGCCATTGAAAATGTTGCAAGTATTTGAAAATACTCGACGGAGGGCGTCCATTTTTCTCCCAAAAGAACAAAAAACATATCTTTTGCCACGAGCGCCATGCCTGCCATCAAAGGAAACATAACATATGCCGTAACGGAAAGAACCTTACAAATGGAAAGTGAAAATTTTTCCTCGTTGTTTTGGACTTGTGCTAGTGCTGGAAATGTTACACTTTGCAACGACTGCATGGAAGCAGTCAAAGGAAGATCCTTAATTTTTTGAGCCTGATTAAAAAAACCAAGCGAATGTGGTGAATAGAGCTTTCCTATGAAAAGTTGTGCGATATTTGAGAAGAATGACGAAAGCAAATCCGTCAACATAAGCGGGATGGAAAATGACGAAAGTTTTCTCAAATTGTCTTTTTGGAATCGGCCCTCTAAACGACGAAAGGCATAGAACCAAAGAAAGAGTGTTCTTAAGGCACTCTGCACAAGGCGTTGTGCAACTAAGCTCCATACGCCCATACCCATAAGGGCCATTACAGCAGAGATAATGCCCGAGAGAAGATTCGAAACAAAATTAACCTTCGATACCAATGCAAAGCGAAACTCTCTAGAAAGAATCACATTCTGAACTGCGCTCAGGGCATTGATGGGAATAACCAGAAAAAGAACAGGAGCTATTTGAAGAATCACATCCTTTACATAAAAACGTGCAAGAAGCGGAGCTATACAAAGGCATAGAACATAAATTGCGGCCGATGCCGAAATGTTGAAAATAAAAACACTTTTGATTTCTTCTGCCGTCACACTAGCCTTGCGAAGCAACGCCTGCGAAAAGCCACTGTCGGAAAATACAATTCCTAGGGATGTAAAAAAAGTAAGAATGGCCATTAGGCCGTAATCCTCTGGAAGAAGCATGCGGGCAACGATAATACCCACGAGCAGTTGCACAACAATGGAAAGTATCTTTTCCAAGACACTCCACAGCACGCTCCCTGCGACCTTCACATCCAGATTACCCATTTACTTAAGCAAAAAACTTTCCAATGCTATTCTATATGAATCAAGACCGAATCCCATAACTGTGCCACGAACTACAGCTCCTAGAAGCGATGTGTGGCGGAAAGGTTCTCTTGCTGCAATGTTTGAAATATGCACTTCAACAACCGGAACACTTATTGCCGATACTGCATCACGCAATGCAACGGATGTATGGGTATATCCTCCGGCATTAAGTATAACGCCATCCTTTTCTTTATCACTCTTATGAAGGCAATCAATAAGTTCCCCTTCAATGTTTGACTGAAAATATTCTATATCTATATGAGGATACATAGCACGAAGCCTTGGAATGAATTCATCAAAGCTTTCTGAGCCATATACATCCCGATCCCTCTTTCCCTGAAGGGAAAGATTCGGACCGTTAAGTATGAGAATTCTTTTCATATAGGGTTATTTAACCGCCAGACATGCAAGCGCAATAGAATACTTCTTCGAAAGGGCTGAGTCACCTCTTGAAGTAAGGATGCAAGGGACTTTTGTACCCATAACCATTGCTGCAAGTTCGCCACCTGCAAGGTGCGATACAGACTTAAAGAAGACGTTTGCCGATTCAAGGTTCGGGAACAGAAGTGCATCCACATCACCTGCTATAGTACTACCCTTTACCTTCTTATGCTGAGCCACTTCCTTAAAGAGCGAAACGTCGAGGGAAAGCGGGCCATCAACCTCGACATCTCCAAGTTGTCCGCGAGAGGCCATCTTCGAAAGAATTGCTGCCTCCGTAGAGGATGGAACGCTAGGAAGTACCAGCTCCGAAGGGGCAACGCAACCTATCCTTGGAGTTTTTATACCAAGTAACTTTGCTACATCTTTTAAGTATCCAATAAGTATCTGCTTCTGCTTGAAATCCGGAAGAGGAATCACTGCGATATCGGATGCAAGAAGAAGTTTGTGATAACCTGGCCATTCAAACACAGAAACATGCGAAAGTGTTCCCTTTACTGGGAATAAACCTGCTTCCTTATTCAGAATTCCACGCATGTACTTATCCGTTGAAACCAGACCCTTCATAAGAATGTCGGCTTCACCCGAAACAACAGCCGCTACAGCCAGTGATACGCACCTTGTATCGACCTTCTCATCAATAATGTTGAATACCGCTGAATCTATTCCAAGCGAAAGGCAAGCCTCCAGAATGACTGCTCTATCACCATAAAGCGTAGCCTCTACTAACTCATCCTTGTATGCTTCATATACGGCCTGAATTGTATGTGTATCTTGTCCGTATGCCACAGCTAGGCGCTTTCTGCCCCTACGACGAGCTTCTTCTACTATTTCACTTAAATGTTGCATATCTTATTTATTTACGATTTGAAAAGTATCTGTTGCAATAACCAATTCCTCATCAGTTGCGATAACTGCGACCTTCACCTTGCTTGATGCAGCAGAAATTACAGCATCATCACCATGAATTTTGGAATTTATTTCACTATCGATCTGAACTCCCATGAATTCAAGTCCACGTAGAGCTTCTTCGCGAAGATCTGACGAATTCTCACCAACGCCTCCCGTGAAGACTATCAAATCAACGCCTCCCATCAAGGCAGCATACTTGCCTATATACTGACGAACACGCTGATAATAGAGTGTACGAGCCATAAGTGCACGTTCATTACCTGCCCTGCATGCAGCATCAATATCTCGCATATCACTCGATACACCAGACAATCCCTCGATTCCTGAACGTTTGTTGAGCATCTGTTCCGTTTCATCAATTGTCATATTCTCTTTACGAGCGATATAAAGGACAGCACTTGGATCAACATCGCCCGAACGTGTTCCCATAACAAGTCCGTCAACAGGAGAGAAGCCCATTGAAGTTACGAAAGACTTACCATTAAGCACTGCCGTAACGGAACCGCCGTTACCAACATGACAAGTGATAATTTTCGAATTCAGATAGTCAATGCCTGTAAAGAGAGCTCCTTTGCGGGATACGAACTTATGACTCGTTCCGTGGAAACCGTAACGACGCACTGAATACTTTTCGTAATACTCATAAGGCAAGGCGTACATATAGTTGACCTGCGGGATACTCTGATGGAATGATGTATCGAATACGGCAACTTGTTTTATACCTGGGAGGACCTCCTCAATGGAAAGGATTCCCTGCAAATTTGCAGGATTGTGAAGCGGAGCAATCGAAAAAAGTGAACGTATCTTTTCCTTCACATCATCCGTAACAAGGGCGCTTGCCTGGAAGAACTCGCCTCCGTGAGCTACACGGTGACCAACAGCCTTGATTTCTTCAAGAGAAGATATAACGCCGACTTTTTCATCTGTAATAGCATTCAGAACCATCTTGATACCCTTTGTATGGTTCTCGATAGGTTCATGCACCTTTAGAATATCTTTTCCTACAGGCTTATGCGTTAGATCACCCTCCTTCAAGCCAATTCTTTCTACCAGACCCTTTGCCAGTAGTTTATGGGAATCAGATTCAACATCCAGAACCTGATACTTAATGGAAGAACTTCCACAGTTTAATACTAGAATAATCATATGTACAAATAATTAATTTTCATACTTAAATCCGAAACATTTCATTGTGGAAATGTGCTGCTCTCCGATTTTGCTGCGAATGTGACGAATATGAACATCCAATGTCCGATTACCGACTATTACATTGTCTCCCCACACAGTCGAATAGATTTCCTCGCGTGTATGGTATTTTTCAGGCTCATCATAGAGAAGTTTCAGTATCTCAAATTCCTTTTGTGAAAGGGTTACCGGTCCTTGTTCCGTTGAGAAACAACGTATATCGCATAACAATTTGTTTTCCACGTTTTCAACAAGATCGATACGCTTCATAATAGCAGCCACACGACTTAAAAGTACTTTCATTCGAACAGGCTTTGAAATATAGTCATCGGCACCTGCCTCATAGCCTAAAAGTTGCTTCTCATCGTCTGAAACAGCCGAAAGAAAAACAATATGAGTATCTTTAAGCAACGGATTCTGACGTATAAGTCGACATGCTTCCACGCCATCCATCACAGGCATCAACATATCCATTAAAATCAGATGTGGCTGGAAAGACGAAGCTTTATCCACAGCCTCCTTGCCGTTTGAAGCAGAGATGACCTCATACCCAGCATGAAGAAGGTTATAGCTGACAAACTCAACTATATCACACTCATCATCAACCACCATCACCCTGTACTTCATATCCGGGAAAATTGAACCTCTATCACAAAACGAAACTCATCTTATGGCACACACGTTCCACGCTTACAAAGTTAAGAAAAAAAGGCAAGAATCGTTCTTAAGCGAAAGCGTTAAGCGAAAGCGTATTTTCCTTTTAAGTTTTTACGAATTGTAAGCAGATTGGTGCGTATCTAAAATTTCTCGCAAGCACAACCGAGTGTAAGTGTCTTTTTTTGATTATATTTGCGAAATATCGGTTCAAAGTAACCGAAATACGTTTATCTGTTTAACAAAAAGCTTGTAATATGCTTAATGAATCTACTGCAGAGGCTTACAATGAGCCTATCGATGTTACGAAAGAAGTAATTGAGAACAATCCTGAGACGGAACAGGAAGTAAAGGAAGAACCCGCCCAAGAAAACGAGGAAAACATAACTCAACTTGACAAGGAAGGCCTGGTTTCATACCTGGAGAAACTTATTGTCTCAGACAATATAGAAGTCATCAAGGAAAAGGTGGAACAGGTAAAGGTATGTTTTTACAAAATTCATCGCGAGCAACTTGACACACTGAGAAAAAAGTTTGTCGAGCAAGGTGGAAACGAAGCTGATTTTCAAGCTCCGGCCGATGAGAATGAGGCAAAGATAAAGGAACTTCTGCGCGAATATCGACAAAAACGTAATGTTCTCATTGAACAAAGCGAACAGGAAAAAGAAGAAAACCTACGCCGCAAGGAAGAAATTATTGAGAGCATTCGTAACCTTATTAGTGGCGAGGAACACCTCAATATAACGTTCAATAGATTCAAGGAACTGCAAGCCGAGTGGAAAGAAATCGGACAGGTTCCTCAGTCAAAACTTAAGGATTTGTGGGATAGGTATAATCTTCATGTAGAGAACTTCTATGACTATGTCAAAATCAACAAGGAACTCAGAGACTTGGATCTTAAAAAGAACCTTGAAGAGAAGACAAAGCTCTGTGAGGAGGCCGAAAAACTTTCCGAGCAATCATCTGTTATTGACGCCTTCCACCATTTACAGCAATTGCACGATGCATGGCGTGAAATAGGTCCTGTATCAAAGGAGTTGCAGGAAGAACTTTGGGAACGTTTCAAGAAGGCATCCTCAATAATAAACAAAAGGCATGCCGAGCATTTCGAGACACTCAAGGCTGAGCAGGAGGAGAATTTGCGTCGCAAAGAAGCCCTTTGTGTAAAAGCTGAAGAGTTGCTTGCACAAGCAAACCGTACAACAAGAAAGGCATGGGAAAAAACCATTGAAATTCTCACAGACATCCAGAACGAGTGGAAATCCATCGGATTTGCACCTAAGAAAGAAAACACCTCAATTTACGAACGTTTCCGTACAGCATGCAATGGTATCTACGAACAGCGCCGTGAATTCTTCTCTGAAATAAAAAAAGCATTTGCAGAGAACCTTACACTCAAGGAAAAACTATGTGAGAAAGTCGAGGAAATTCAGGATAGTGAAGAGTGGAAAGCAACTACAGAAGCCATTCTAAAGATACAAGAGGAATGGAAGACGATAGGAAGCGTTGCACAACGCCAGTCCGATGCAGTATGGAAGAGATTCCGTGCAGCGTGTGACCACTTCTTTGGACGTAAGGCAGAGTTCTTCTCAGCTCAAGAGAATAGTTACTCTAGTAATTTGCAGAAAAAGCAGGAACTTATTGCCCAGATGCAGAAGAAAATAGAAGAAGGCGGATTTTCAATTAACGATATCAAAGAATTCCAAACAAAGTGGAACGCCATTGGCTTTGTTCCTGTCAAAGTCAAAGATACGATATCAAAGCAGTACAAGGAAGCACTCGATGCAATGTACTCTACAGTTCGACGTCAAGGCAATCGTGAACATATTGCCCGCCAGGCTGAGAATATGAGTCCAACGCAGTTGCGTGACAAACTATTCTATAGGGTACGCCAACTTGAAGCTGACATCGCACTTCTTGAGAACAATATAGGTTTCTTCTCTGCAGGAAAGGGAACGGAAAAAATGATTGCCGACGTACAGAAGAAAATCGAGAATGCAAAGCTCGAAATGAAAGACACAATCGAACAGATTAAAAAAATTGAAAGCAATCTATAAAAGTCACCGAAGACTTTTGTAGTAACAAAGAACGAAGCAAAACTGGAAAATGGAGAACAACAAGCAGTCAGTCATAGCGTTTGTACTGATAACGGTAATATTCTTTGCATTCATGCTCTATAACGGCAGAATGAATGCGAAATACGAAGAAGAACAGCAGAAGGCAAAATTAGAACAGGCCATGGAGCAAATGACCCAGGTGGCAAGCGAAAGTGTCAATACACCTAACGAAAGTGTCAATACGCCTAGCACACAGCCCATGGAGCAAAGTCCAGTTGAAGAAGTCCAGCCTCAGGTTGAGCCACAGGACATCGAAACAGCCACACTTGAAAACGATGTTCTACGCATCGAATTTACATCTTTGGGAGGACGTCCATACGATGTTGTTTTGAAAGAGTATACGAAATATGCTCCAAAAAATGAGCGTAATGAACTTGTTCACCTCTTCCAGCCAGAAACTTCTTCTTTCTCGGTTTCAATGTACATCCGTCAGCAGTTACGCAACGTACAGATTTCTACAGGAGATAAAAATTTCTCCATAATCGGTATTGACAAACGCGATGACGCTTCCGTTATCACTTTTAGACTTTCTTTGGAGGAAGATGCTTGGATAGACTACATATATACTCTCTATCAGAGCGGAAAGCCTGAAAGGGATTACATGCTTGACTACAAAATTGCATTCCACAATATCGCACCTTTGATGGCTAATCAGACCAGCATAGGTATAGATTGGACTGCACGTACTTTCCAGAACGAGCGTAGTTATAAGAATGAGAATATGTATACCACCCTTGTCTACCATTTCCCTAACGAAATTGGAGTGGAGGATTTAGGTATTGGTAACGCCGAAAAAGAGAAGAACGTAGGAAGTGCTCTTGACTGGGTATCCTTCAAGCAACAGTACTTCTCCTCGACACTCATTGCTCTTGATAAGAAACTCTCCTATGCAGATATGGCATACACAACAGAAAAGGAAGGTTCTGGTTTTATCAAGAAGTTTGAAATGCATTCTGCTGTAGCATACACGCCACAGACTTCGAAATATGACTTCTCATTCTATTTCGGACCTAACAAGTTTGCTGTTCTGAAAAGCATCACTAATGCGAACGGAGAATCTCTTTCACTTGAAAGAATTATCCCTCTAGGATGGGTAATATCTACAATTGTCAGCCGTTGGCTAGTAATTCCAACGTTCGACTTTTTAAGAGAGTACATATCCTCATTCGGACTTATCATTCTGCTTTTGACGATAATGGTGAAGATCCTTATCTCACCTCTTACGTACAAGTCTTATCTTTCTACAGCCAAAATGCGTGTCATCAAGCCTGAGATAGACCAATTAAATGAAAAATATCCAAAGCAGAGCGATGCGATGAAGAAGCAACAGGAAACAATGGCGCTCTACAGAAAAGCCGGAATAAATCCTATGGGAGGATGCCTTCCGATGCTCATTCAGATGCCTATCATCATTGCGATGTTCCGTTTCTTCCCAGCTTCTATCGAACTTCGAGGTCAATCATTTCTCTGGAGTAGTGATTTAAGTTCATATGATAGCATTCTACAGCTACCATTTAGCATTCCATTCTACGGAGATCATGTGAGTCTATTTGCTCTTTTGATGGCTGTGTCTATGTATTTTATGTCGTATATGACATATCAACAGACTTCATCCCAGCCAGGTATGGCCGGTATGAAATTTATGACTCTTTACATAATGCCTGTAATGATGCTCTTCTGGTTTAACGACTATTCTAGTGGACTTTGCTACTATTATTTCCTATCGACCCTTATCACAATTGCACAAACGTTCATCATCAGACGTATGATTGATGATGAGAAGTTGCATAACAAGATTAAGGCTCATATGAAAAACAATAACGGCAAGAAGTCCCGTTTCCAAATGAAACTCGAAGAGAAGCTTAAGGAGCGTGAGGCAAGACGATAGAGTATTTTTCGCATGATTTTTGCACCGACGATATCAAACGATGAGGCGTCCCAAATGGAGGCCATCGCATTCGACGGAAAGATTGTCGTAGTAAATCGGCTTTCGCTTCTTAATGCCGCATGTAAGTATCTTTCAAAACAGAATATTATCGGTTTTGATACAGAGACTAGACCATCGTTTCAAAGTGGCGTATCATATAAGGTATCCCTTCTGCAGTTATCGACCTTGGAGCGTTGTTATCTTATCAGACTTAACATGGTTCCTCTTATCAAACCGTTGCAGGCGATACTCAAGGATCCTAATATAAAAAAGGTCGGAGTAAGTGTAAACGGGGATATAAAAGGGCTCAATGCTCTTCGCCGTTTCACTCCCGGAGGTTTTATTGAACTTCAGCACGAAGTTCACGATTTCGGCATCGAGGAACAGAGCTTAAGAAAGATTTCTGCTATAGTACTCGGGAAGAAAGTATCCAAAGCTCAAAGATTGAGTAATTGGGAGGCTAACACGCTCACACAAGCACAACTAATTTACGCAGCAACGGATGCATGGGCGTCACTTAAAATCTTTCTTTCACTGCAAGAATCAAAACTCAAATAAACCTAACGTTACTCTCAAATTATTTGGCCTTGTTTACGGAACTACTGGAAATTTACATCAAGCAGGAGCCAGCCCGATTTTTTTGAGGCCTACATGCGCATGCATACGCGCGTACGCGAGGCTCGAAGTTTTTGCGGACAACAATAAAAAAACAATAACAAACAAAGAAAGAACGCAAGAAAATACTTGATAATCTTAGGTTTGGACAAAATATTTTGTTCTAGCAAATTTTGAGTTGAGTGCCAAATTCAGAGGGAGTTCACATTAAAACATCCTTTCCAAATGTCTTTTGTCTTTCTCTACCTCAATTCCATGTGCTTCGAATATCCTTAAAATCTCGTTATAATCTTTCTGGCGAACCAAATCGATTTCTCTCCTAAATTTCTTTCCTCCACGAGTCCGGATTTGTAGATAGTTGTATGCATAAGTTCCCCCGAAACAAATATCTGCATGCGTTATGTCTTCAAACATAAACTCTCGATAATAACGAGTATAGGGATTTATTAAGGCAAATTTTTTGTCTGTTACGATTAAATAGCTGCATGAAGATATTGCCCTAAGTGACAATAAGATTAGGAATAGTATATATATGAATGCTCCTATTTGTGAAATGCAAATAAACAAGTAGATTATCGCAAATAATGCAAAAATATATGAAGGTATCAGTGCTCCAAAAGCATTTGTTTTTGTAAATTTCTGTCTGAATATTTTCATGCTATAATAGGAGATATTTGGTTGTTGATAATATATATGGACACATTCGTTCCATCTTCCAACTGTATGTGTATTTCTGATGGTATATTTGTTGTAACAAAAATGCTGACCAAACCAATTATGCAACTAGATACTCCAACTATTCCGGTTACTACCATTCCGGTGGGAAGTAAAACTGCTGCTATACCCAAAGCAGTCGATATTGCAGTAATAGCATCTCCTGTAGTTATGTCTCCATCAGCACACACAATAATGGTTTGCACTATATTAACTCCTGCGCCCAAATACGATAGCCTTGTCCCAAATTTTACAGCATAGGCATCATCTTTTATATTTTTTATAAAATTAAGACAAGAAGCAATAATGCCATTAACACCACCCGTTCCGATGTTGGCTGCATAAATAGTTGCTTTCCCCGCATCAATAAGCGCCTGTTTAATTTGTAC
>JAGHTK010000157.1 GCA_018065435.1 Candidatus Alistipes equi | reverse complement strand
ATACCTCATTAGTGGTATGATATCCCGTTGTAGCAAAGATAGGTGATGATGTCAAGACATTAAACACCCCATTCGCGGAGCCTCATACCTTTCAGTACCCTCAAAATATACCTGTAAGTACATACACAAACTATACCGACCATGTTTGGTTAGGCCTCATACTCATATTTACGTTTTACTTCTCTTTAGGTTCGATGATAAGGCATCTTCTTAAGGCTATCGGATCAAGAAGTGTAAATATCCGCTTCAGTTCTTCCTCGTATGCCCATCCAATACGCTTTTATATGCGTCTTTTCGACCTTTTACCTTTAAGATTTAGAACATCTTGTAACTTACGATAAAAAGCAAGACACATCTTGTTTATGATGCTACGATTCAATGCGGCGTTTTTGTTTGCGATTCGCATTATGGGTGGAAATATTCCACTTATGACTTGAACTGAATTCCAATTAAGACAATACCCAAAGGAGTAACGACACAAACAGCGCGACCTCAAAAAAATCTTAATACTCTTCAAAAATTCGCGTACGTTATTCTGACTTTTTTTGAAATATCGAATAAAACCAGACGCAATACCTATAAACCAAAAGGCATAAGGACTTTAATGACAGAAGTAAACTCCAGCAACAAGACTCTCTCCAAAATCATAGATACAGAAATAATATCAACTGCTTCCGAGACCTATAAACACAAAACTATTCTTATCGCTCTTCAATTAAACCACATATTAAACTACGACTCCAGCATAGCCACTAAACTAGGCCTGATGTGTCACACTTATACCTTTGCTAAAACACAAACCCCTGTCCGTTTGCTAAAATTTCACATCCTAAATAAGCATGCCCTTCGGAAATTGTATACTATTGTTTTGCTCACACCGAAAAATTGTGTAACTCCATCCACGCCGCGTCTGCCAAAGGCAAGGGCCTCGGTACCAAGAAACTGTCTCTTCTGGCATTCGTTGAGTTTGGACATAAACAACTTTTTTTGAGTTGTGAGTACTGCTGGAGAAGTTTTCGTATTCATTTAAATACCGTGGAATAATATTTAACTTTATGAAAGCCCCATCTTTACAAATCCATCTTATTGTTAATCGGATGTTTAACTATATTTTGCATTATTTTGAGTCTCTGATTAAGTTCGAGGATGGTGTTTTGTATCGTCATAAATCATCTATGCTTGACTAAAAACTTTACCAAGTTTATTTAATGTTCACTTAAAAACTCTGGTCGAACTGGCCGAACTGATAGCCCGTTTGAGCGTTTGTAGAGGCTTTTTACCTCAAAATTATTTCGATGAAAATACAAAGAGTAGGCCGTATACGGATATTGAATATTAAGAGATAATGTCCAATATGTACCACTGAAGGTTGCACTGTTGATGACTCCTTCGTTGCGACAGCCTGATGCAGGCAAAAATATACTGTTACCATTCTTAATGCTTGTGAACTTTCTGCCATTAACGCCATTTAATTGTGTCCATTCCACAGAACAATTGTCTATCAATTCCTGGAACTCTTCTTTTGTAGGCATACGCCAAGAGTCACCAAGATCGACATACGCTGCATCATTTTCAGGATCAAGGACCATCTTATTGTCAGGACTTCCCGAGCCGGACCAATATGAGGACATGTCCGAAGGGATATACTTCAACCATCCAGTTTTTTCATCCATTGAACTGGTATGGAAAGGACAATTTTTCCAATCAAGGAAAATGCTCGTATCGCTTACGTCTCTTGTACCAGCCCATTGGTAATAGTGTCCAGATTCCTCAGGCTTGGTTGCGCCGAGGTTGAAAGATGCCCATTGTACACTCAGTCCCAAATCAATAGACTGGGGAACTGCAACATCAACAGTCTGCACCGATACACTGCAAGTGGCGGTGAATCCTCCATCTGTTGTCCTTGCCGTAATAATGGCATCGCCTTTACCAACAGCTGTTACCTTGCCAGTCGCGTCAACCATAGCAACCTCCGTATTGTCACTTTCCCAACTGACGCTATGATCATAAGCATTGTACGGAGTGATTATTGCGCTAAGAGTGTACGCCTCTCTTTGTAACATACTTAGACTTGTTGCATTGAGCCCGACGCCCGTCACTTTTACCATGAAGATTGGGCGGACTGTTCGACCTGTGAATCGGTAGTTGCTTAGCGCTTGAACTTCCGTCGAACTGAAGGTGAGGTTGTATGCATGGTCAGGAGCTCCCGTATGGAGCGACGAAGACCAATAGAATCCATCGGAACCGACATTATTAATTTGGTCCATTGTACGATAACCCGTAGCAGGCAAAAATATTCTGTTACCATTCTTCTTGCTTGTGAACTTTATGCCATTAACGCCATTTAACTGTATCCATTCCACAAAACAATTGTCTATCAATTCCTGAAACTCCTCTTTTGTAGGCATACGCCAATGGTCACCGAGAACATAACACGCTGGATCATTTTCAAGGCCAAGGACTGTCTTGTTGTCAGGATCGCCGGAAGGGTACCAATATGATTTCATGCCTGAAGGAATGTATTTTGTCCAACCACTCGTGTTACTAT
>JAGHTK010000095.1 GCA_018065435.1 Candidatus Alistipes equi | reverse complement strand
TTTCAACAAAATGCAAAAAATAATGAACTTACAAAGTTTTATTTTTGTAAGTTCATCATGAAATTTGAACCCTTGTTTACGGAGCTACTGGAAATTTACGTCTAGAAATATTAATTCTATATAGAAATGAAAACAATATTTATTACAGGAGGTTCTACCGGAATAGGCGCTGCGTCTGTTAAACGGTTTCTTGAAGGTGGCTGGAATGTCTGTTTTATGGATATTAATACTCAAGAGGCTTCAGGACTTTTAGAGGAATTCCATAATACGGAATCTCTGCTTTTTGTTGAAGGAAACATTCGAAAGAGGGAAGATATACACGGAGCTGTAACTAAGGCTGTTGAAAAATTTGGAAGAATAGATAGTGTTTTTGCCAATGCAGGCATACATCGGTCTAACACTCTTCTGGATGTTACGGACGAAGAACTGGACCTAATGATTCAGACTAATATATATGGTACAGTAAACACTTTAAGGGAATGTGTGCCTTACATTGTTGAAGCCGGAGGTGGTTCTGTCGTGATAAATTCATCCGACCAGTGGTTTATTGGCAAAGCTCATAGTTTTGTTTATGGAATGACAAAGGGAGCATTGGGACAGATAACTCGAAGTCTTTCTATAGATTTGGGGCCAATGAATATACGTGTAAATGCAATATGCCCTGGAACGATACATACGCCTTTGCTTGATGGCGTTTTTGAAAGGTTGTCAAAGAAGGAAGGACGTTCGGTTGAGGATTACATGAAGGAAGAAGACTCACTTTATGCTCGAAAAAAAATGGGAACTCCTGAGGAAGTGGCAGAACTTGTGTATTTTCTTGCAGGCGATAAAGCGGGATTCTGTACGGGAGGACTTTATCCTATTGATGGAGGTCTTGTTGCTAAATAGGAACTCCTTAAATTTGAATAAAAAAAGTGAATGCCATAAGAAAAGACATTCACTTTTTCTCTTTAAGAAGGATCTATTTGTCGAAATAGTTGTTCAATAGTTTGGCTAATCTGTATCCTGCATATTGCAATTGAGTATCTGTCATTTTTTCTCCACGTTCTATCGTATCGTCTTTCAACTGGTATGTCCCGTAAGGATTCCACTCGAAAATTACCGCGATACGGTCTGCACAATCCTTTGCCCAGTCATAGACGCTTCCTTTTTGAATCTTTTTTATTTCACTCTTTTTTGCAGTATCCAACGCTTCGACGCACTGGTCTATGTTCTCGCCTTTTCTTTCTTTGTGAAGAATTGTACCCATCATATCATATAGTGCGTGGAAAGATTTGTAATCCTTTTCCTTTATGCGAACCTTATAATGTGTTTTTGGGCCAAAGTAGCAATGTGAAGGACAGTGCATGTCTCCTAGAAAATGGATAACCATACGAATGTTCATCATCACAGCGGAGTCTGTCAATGTTTTATAGTGACTAAGATTCCAGTCTGCCATTAAAATGCCACGAAGTGCATCACCTGGTTCAAGACGATATCCTGGATCATAGTAGTGAGATTTTTGATCTGCAACAAATGTGTGCCAACTCTTAGTACACAGAATTTCCTTGTCGTTGCAGTGCCTATCCATCCATGAAGCTTCCTTAGCAAGGTCATAGTCGAAATACTTGCGTATATTCTCCTTAGCACGCTCCGTTAGGTGCCTTTCTGCAAGTTTGACAACAACTTGATGCCCGTAATTGTTCCAACTAAAGCCTGACGCTAGAGTAAATATCGCCAAAAGACTTAGAATTACTTTTTTCATATTAATAGCATTTAAGATTTGTTATTTCAAAGATACGGCTTTATTCCGTAGATGTCAATCAAAAAAAGAACTATGCCACAAAGACATAGTTCCCTTTATAAGAGCGCTTATTTTAGAAACTATAAACGCATGATACTCCAACGTTGGCAAGACCTCTTGTGAAATATCCAAAGCCGTCAGAAAGTCCACCGATTACAGGTGACCAGTCTACACCAATCTTTACAGGTGCACCTGAAAACTTGTACCCAAACTTAATGCTAGGGGTAACACCATAGTACATAATATTAGGTCTTCCACCAATAGCTAATCCAGCACCAGCATCAAGGAACAGGCCTTTATGCGTATTAAGCACATTTCTATAGTAGAGTACCTGGAAATCAGCAAAGATTGGAGTTGCGTAGTACCAAGTAATACCGAAACGAGCTTCAATAGCATCTTTGTCGTTGAATTCGTAAGTAGCCAGAGTCTGAAAACCTGAACCTATTCGTAAACCAGTATTCCATCCTTTTGCTGAAACAGCGCTAACTGTAATAACAGCAAGCATAATAACAAATAATTCTTTCATAGATATATTATGTTGATTGATTCTTAAAACAAAAGTAGAAAAATGAAATATATAATCAAATGTTTTTCAATCAATAGGACAAATATGATGATAAAAAAAGGCGATTTTGTGACCTTGCTTTTCATTATGCTATTTCTCGTTTAGTGCTGCATGTGCGGCCGCCAAACGTGCGATAGGTACGGAAGTTTGGCACTTGAAAAAATGCATTTTGCCCTAAGAAATATCTCTTAGAACTTTTTTATGTCAAATATTATACTTGTTTTTTTGCAGGACTTTGTAAGACCATAAAAACAAATAGGTATGAATTTACACATAAGCAGAGGTAAGGATGTCACAATCCTGTATGTAGCTCAATCTGTAAGGAATGGGGAGAAAGTGCAGAAAAAACTAGTAGAGAAACTCGGTTCGACAGAATAAAGGCTCATTTGATGACATGTTTTCTAACGTTGTTCCTATATCGAATGCTTGAGAAACATTATATGCATGAGAGATACACTACAACTGAAATTATCGATGCCATACGTGATATGGAAGGTGTATAACTAGGGGATGGAATAGTACCTGCATACGAATATTCACGATGTGCAAAGGCAATACTAGTACATACATCTATTCCTTTGGACTACCAATATCTTACAACAAAGTCTTTAGATAAAATCATCAAGAACGGACAAGTCAATTCTGAAAAAATCATCCGTCTTAACAATCCGAATCGAAGACCTGTCGGCAGACCATCCAAAGCAACACAAAGCAACAAAAGTTCAACTTGAACAAAAGAAACTAGAAAAGGATAATCATATCTAATCAATAGGTATATCTAAACTCCTTATGGCTATGAGATAACCCCATATTTCTACATTTTACGCCTTTTTTCAAAAAGTATATGATTGATAGTTAGATAAATATCTAATTATAAGTGTCAAAAATGAGAAGATTTGTTATTTCAAAGATACGGCTTTATTCCGTAGTTTTCAATCAAAAAAAGAACTATGCCACAAAGACATACTTCCCTTTATATGTGTTTTATATTAGAAGCAATATACGCATGATACTCCAACGTTGGCAAGACCTCTTGTGAAATATCCAAGGCCGTCAGAGAGTCCACCGATTACAGGTGACCAGTCTACACCAATCTTTACAGGTGCACCTGAAAACTTGTATCCAAACTTAATGCTAGGGGTAACACCATAGTACATACACATATTAGGTCTTCCACCAAGAGCAAATCCAGCACCAGCATCAATGAATATACCTTCATGTGTATTTAACACATTTCGATAGTAGAGTACCTGGAAATCGGCATCGATTGGAGTTCCATAGTACCATGTCATACCGAAACGAGCTTCGATAGCACCTTTGTTGAATTCATAGGCTGTCTGTGCCTGAAAACCTGAACCTATACGTAAACCGGCATTCCATCCTTTTGCAGAAATAGTGCTAACTGTAATAACAGCAAGCATGATAACAAATAGTTTTTTCATAGCTATATTATGTTTATTTATCCTTAAAACAAAAGTAGAAAAATGAAATATGTAATCAAATGTTTTTCAATCAATATGACAAATATGATAATAAAAAAAAGAAGGGCGATTTAACGCCCTTGCTTTTCATTATGCTATTTCTCGTTTAGTGCTGCATGTGCGGCTGCCAAACGTGCGATAGGTACACGGAACGGAGAGCAGCTCACGTAGTTCAAACCTGCATAGTGGCAGAATTCCACTGATGAAGGCTCACCTCCGTGCTCACCGCATATACCACACTTCAACTCAGGGCGTGTTGAACGTCCCTTGAATACAGCTTCGCGGATAAGTTGACCAACACCATTGCGATCCAAAACCTTGAATGGATCAGCCTTGATGATGTTCTTGTCAAGATATGTAGGAAGGAACTTAGCGATATCATCACGTGAGAATCCGAGAGTCATCTGCGTAAGGTCGTTCGTTCCGAATGAGAAGAACTGTGCAACTTCAGCAATCTGGTTTGCTGTAACGGCAGCACGTGGAACTTCAATCATTGTACCTACCATGTATTCAATCTTATTATTGCGCTCTGCAAATACTGCATTTGCTGTGTTGTCAATGATATTCTTCTGGTAGCGGAGCTCCTTATGATTTCCAACGAGTGGAACCATGATTTCAACTTTTACATCGATGCCTTCATCCTTTACATTCATAGCAGCCTCGATGATTGCACGTGCCTGCATTTCTGTAATTTCAGGATATGTGTTTCCAAGACGGCATCCACGATGACCAAGCATAGGGTTAACTTCATGCAATGAATCAACCTTCTGAGCAATCTTTTCATAAGGAATGTTCATCTCTGCAGCCATTTCCTTCTGCTCTTTTTCTGTATGAGGAACAAACTCATGCAATGGTGGATCCAATAGACGAACAATTACAGGGTATCCCTTCATTACGCGGAATAAACCTTCAAAGTCACCACGCTGGATAGGGAGTAGCTTCTGAAGTGCGATTCTTCTTCCAGCCTCATCATCCGCAAGAATCATTTCACGGATTGCTTTGATTCTTTCACCCTCAAAGAACATGTGCTCCGTACGGCAGAGTCCGATACCTTCAGCACCGAAGCGGAATGCCTGCTCAGCATCACGAGGTGTGTCAGCATTTGCGCGAACCTTCAAAACTGCATACTTGCCAGCCAATTCCATCAACTTACCGAAATCTCCGTCAAGATTTGCTTCCTTGGTTGCAACCTGGCCGAGGTAAACCTCACCCGTAGAACCATTGAGTGAAATCCAATCTCCTTCTTTGATTGTGTAACCACCAACCTTGATTGTGCGTGCTTTGTAGTCGATGTCAAGTTCTCCTGCGCCAGATACACAGCACTTACCCATACCGCGGGCAACAACGGCAGCGTGAGATGTCATACCACCACGTGCGGTAAGAATACCAGCAGCGTCAAGCATACCCTTCAAATCTTCAGGAGAAGTCTCTATACGAACCAAAACAGCCTTCTGACCTGTTGCTGCAAAGTGCTTTTCTGCATCATCAGCGAAGAATACAACAGGACCTGTAGCAGCACCTGGAGAAGCTGGTAGACCCTTTACGATAACTTTTGCGCTCTTGATTGCGCTCTTGTCGAATACAGGGTGGAGCAACTCATCGAGTTTCTGAGGCTCGCAACGAAGTACTGCTGTCTTTTCATCGATAAGACCTTCACGGAGCATATCCATTGCAATCTTAACCATTGCTGCACCTGTACGCTTTCCGTTACGGCACTGCAACATCCAAAGCTTGCCATCCTGAATTGTGAACTCGATATCCTGCATATCAGTGAAATACTGCTCGAGGTGATGCTGTATTTCGTTGAGCTCCTTGTATACATCAGGCATAACTTCCTCCAATGAAGGATATTTGCTCTTACGTTCTTCTTCTGTAATGTTCTGAGCTTTTGCCCATCTGCGAGAACCTTCGATTGTAATCTGCTGAGGCGTGCGGATACCTGCAACGACATCCTCACCTTGTGCATTTACAAGATATTCACCATTGAAGATGTTTTCTCCTGTAGCGGCATCTCTTGAGAATGCAACACCTGTAGCGGAGTTGTTACCCATGTTGCCGAATACCATAGCCATAACAGATACGGCTGTACCCCATTCTGAAGGAATGTTGTTGAGCTTGCGGTAGAGAATTGCGCGCTCGTTCATCCATGAATCGAACACTGCGCAGATTGCACCCCAAAGTTGCTCCCATGGATCGGTAGGGAATTCGCTTCCGGTCTGCTTCTTGATTGCTGCCTTGAACTTTACAACGAGTTCTTTCAAATCTTCTGTATTAAGTTCAGTGTCAAGCTTTGCACCACTCTTCTTTTTCTGCTCTTCGATAATTACCTCGAATGGATCTTGCTCCTCTTTTGACTGAGGCTTCAGACCCAAAACAACATCTCCGTACATCTGTACGAAACGACGATATGAATCCCATGCAAAACGTGGGTTGCCAGAAAGCTTAGAGATTCCTTCTACAGCGTCATCGTTCATACCGAGGTTGAGGATTGTATCCATCATACCAGGCATTGAAGCGCGAGCACCTGAACGTACGGAAACCAAAAGAGGGAGATTCTTATCTCCGAACTTTCTTCCGGTAAGATTTTCTATTTTCTTTATTGATGCTTCAACATCAGGACGCAAAATTTCAATAATAGCTTCGCGTCCGTGCTTGTAATATTCTGCACATACTTCAGTTGTAATGGTAAATCCTGGAGGAACTGGAATACCGATAAGATTCATCTCAGCAAGGTTTGCACCTTTACCTCCAAGCAACTCTCTCATCTTGCCATTACCTTCAGCCTCTTTATTACCGAAGGTGTAGACACGTTTAACATTTGTCATAGTTGTAATGATTTAAATTTTATTTCTTCAATATCTTTTCAAAAGCACAAATTTAATAAAAATATCCTATAGTTGTTCCAATTGAATTTTATTCATGTATCACGCCACTTCCAATAACGTGTTCCCCATCGTACCATGCAGCGAATTGACCAGCTGTAATGCCTCGCTGTGCTTCAAAAAATTCTATGTAGAGATTGCCTTTTTGCTTGATAAGCCTTGCCCTTTGCAATGGTTGACGATAGCGGATGCGTACCATGTATTCCCTTTGCTCATTCTCTTGCATGGCGTTTTTTGGATCAATCCAATGTATTTCTTCTTCAACAATGCGTAGAACTTTTCTGTAAAGTCCGGGATGATTCTCTCCCTCCCCTACATAGATCGTATTGCTCGTTACATCGGTTCCTATTATGAAAAGAGATTCCTTTCGTCCTCCTATTCCCAAGCCTTTGCGTTGGCCTATCGTGTAGAATTGGGCTCCTTTATGTGTCCCAATTTTCTTTCCGTCTCGTACGGTGTAACGATACGGCTGCGATCTTTCTTCTAATGATGTGTACGCAGCATACTTTTCGTACTTTGGCCATGATGGTAAAATCTCATGGACATTTCCTACCCGGCTCTTTAGTTTCTGCTGCAAAAAAACTGGCAAATCCACTTTACCTACGAAACATATGCCCTGAGAATCTTTTCTTTTGGCTGTTGCAAGACCAAGTTTCGTGGCAATTTCCCTTACTTCGCTTTTGAGCATATGTCCTATAGGGAAGAGTGCATAACGAAGTTGTTGCTGGGATAGTTGACAAAGGAAGTAACTCTGATCCTTGTTCGGATCACTGCCTGCAAGAAGCGAATATACGATTGTCCCGTTTTCGTTCTTTTCCATCTTTCGGCAATAGTGGCCTGTAGCGACCATTTCCGCCCCCATTTTTTTGGCAACGTCAAGGAATACGTCGAATTTTATTTCACGGTTGCACAATACATCCGGATTGGGTGTACGTCCTTTTTCGTATTCTGCAAACATATAGTCAACCACACGGGCCTTGTACTGTTCTGAAAGATCTACCGTACGGAACGCAATGTCAAGTTTTTTGGCTACAAGTTCTGCAAACATTTCATCATCATGCCATGGACAATCTCCCTCAAGGGTTCCTGTCGTATCATGCCAGTTGCGCATGAAAAGTCCGATGACTTCGTGTCCTTGCTGCTTGAGCAGTGCCGCAGCAACAGAGGAGTCTACACCTCCTGATAGTCCGACTACGATTTTAGCCATTGTTTGTTAAAAACAGACACAGGAAACTTTTTAGGCTTCCTGTGTCAGATAATCAATTAATTAATCTTCGTAAGCGTCACGCTTGAGATTCCACAATGGAAGTAAACTGCAGAATCCGATGATTGCCATTACAATCATCGTTACGAACACCCATTTCCAACCGAAGTTGTCGGAAATCCATCCGAAACCTACACCAGATATTGCTACTGAAATGTAACTTACAAATCCAACAACACCATTGGCTGTGGATGCAGCCTTTCTGGTCGCTTGGTTTGAAGCGATTACACCAAGTAGAGCTTGTGGCCCGTAGATGAAAAATCCTGCACATGCAAGAATGATAAGCAGAGAGAACGGATCAGTTGACTCTGGCAACAGACAGAATGTTACGATGAATATCGTTGCACCGAGCATACAGAAGAGGCATGTACGGTGAGCTTTGCCTGCAAAAAGTTTGTCTGAAAGCCATCCTGCCAAAAGCATTCCAAAGCAACCAAACAACTCGAAAATTACAATTGTCCAACCGGACATCTGAGCTGAAAGACCTCTGGCTTCCTGAAGGAAGGTAGGACCCCAATCTAGCACGGCAAATCTTATTATGTATACGAAGAAATCGGCAATAGCTAGCATCCATATAACAGGATTCTTGAATACGTGTTTTTTGACGAACTCCTTGTATTCTGCGCTGTTTTGATCTTCAGAAACTTTTTTCGTGTCACCCGCACCGGAACCTTCAAGTTCTGGAAGACCTACAGACTTTGGAGTGTCACGCAGACACCAGATAACAAAGATTACACCAAATGCTGCGATAATACCAGGAATTAAGAACGTAAGTTTCCATGCTCCGTAATGCTGGGCAGCGGCAATAACTCTTGGGGCATCGGTGTCAAGACCTAGATTACCTGCAATTTCTGCAACCTTAGATGCATCACCGGAAACATCCGTACCCATGTGACCCATGATGAGAATTCCGCAAAGAGCGGCAGCTATGAATGCACCAATTGAGTGTGATGTGTTCCAAATAGACTGTTTTGTAGATAGCTCGTTAGATGGTACCCAATGGGCCAAAAGTCGGCTGCATGGAGGGAATCCGCATCCTTGAAATGCGTTGTTAATTATCCAAAGAGCAGAGAAAACGACGATGAGCGTGGCTGTGAATTCAAACGGGAACCATCCAGCAATGGCTGGTCCGAAAGCAAATAGTAGGGAACACGCCGTACAAACGGCAAGTCCTGTAACCATGTGCCATCTTCCATCAGTTCTGTCCGCAAGTATGCCGTTGAAGAGTTTTGATACACCATACACAAGTCCTGCGATGGTAAGTATCGAGCCTAGAGCGGTTTTTGTAATGCCATACTCGGCAGTTAGGCCCGGGAGAGCAAACGAGAAGTTTTTACGTACGAGGTAGAAGAATATGTAACCAATCATCGTTCCGAGGATTGTTCTCCATTGCCAGTACTTGAATTTCTTTTGTTGTTCGACAGTCATATCAATTTTTATTTTACGATTGTTACAATTTCAGAATAGGCGTTTTCAATTTTTGAAGCTATAGGATTTGTTTGTGCGATGCCTGTGAGCTTTTCAATTGCAACTTTCAGACCATTATCCTTTATCAGGGACTGAAGTTCTACGGATTGAGGATCTTCCATATTGTAGTAATGGAGTGCGGCTCCGATACCAAGATAGAGAGCCTTTACCTCAACCTCGGCTTCGATTGCTGTCAGAAGAGGCTTGATTAAGCGGTCTGAGGCGGAAAGCTTTCTTAGAGGCTCGCGTCCTACGCGTGTAACGTCATCCTTTAAGTAAGGATTTTTGAAACGTTTGATGATTTTTTCTATGTAAGCAAAGTGCGTGTCGTGGTCAAAGCCATACTTCTTTATCAGCCCAAGACCACTCTCCTGCATCGCTGCTTTTACCGTGGAGTAGATTACCGGATCGGCAATTGCCTGATCGATGGTAGCATATCCTTTCATCTTGCCCATGTATGCTGTTATGGCATGACCTGTATTGAGGGTGAAAAGCTTACGCTCGATATATGCGATGAGGTTCTTTGCCAGGTTCATTCCTTTGATGTGAGGAACTGGACCAACGAATGAATCTTCTTCGACATTCCATTCATAGTAATTCTCTACAACAACGTCAATTGGATTCTCGCTTCTTACCGGAGGTACGATTCTATCAACGGAGCAGTCGATAAATCCGACATGCTTCAAGCAGTATTCCTTCTGTTCATCATTAAGCAAAGCCAAAACATGCTCCTTAAGTTGGGAAGTTGCTCTAACGGCATTCTCGCATGCAATTATATTCAGCGGTTTTTCAATGCCGGCATTCATTCTTGCCACAATTCCTTTTGCGATGGATGGAGCAATTCTTGGAAGGATAACAACACCAACAGCCGTTGTTATAAGTTGAGTGTCACTATCAGCAATTTCCTCAATAATTTGCGGAGTTGTGGAATTTACTCCCGATATGTTTGTGATAATTTGGTCAACACACTCCACATCCATTACATGGACTGTGTATTTCTTATCAAGATTGATTCTGTCAATTACAACTTGATTGACATCGGCAAATACTACATGGTATCCACCTTGCTCGAGAACGGCGCCTATAAAACCGCGTCCGATATTCCCAGCACCGAATTGTATTGCTTTCATAAAAGTAGATTTTTATATCATACAAATTTACTTCTTTTTGCATCGAAAGCAAAAAATGTATTTTTTTTGAAGTTTGTGAACAATAATTGTAAATTTGCTCTCGTTATAAACAAAAACTTTTAAGATTGCCTATGGTTTGACTTATACTTCGAGAAAACAGAAAAATATTTAGACTATGAAAAAAATTTTTGAAATTGTCGGAGTTGTATTGTTGTCAGCTGCAGTTGCAGCATTCATAACGACGAAAATCGTTAGAAATTCCATAGAGAACGCTATTGTGACAGTAAGTCCATCTTCACAGGATCCTCTCTCGAATACTGAAACTAGATTTGTGTCCTTTTCCGCAAAGGATTACCCGGACTTGACGTATGCTGCTGAAAATGCAGTCAAGGCTGTTGTAAACATAGAAGCCATCTCGGAGGTTAGTATACAGCGTGGCTTTGATCCTTTTTTGGAGTTCTTCGGCTTTGGCCAGGGGTATGGCAATGGCCAACCAGAAAAAAGGGAACAGCGTTCCGGTGGTTCGGGTGTGATTATTTCCAAGGATGGATATATCGTTACGAACAACCATGTTGTTGATGGTGCTACAAAACTTCGAGTTAAACTTAGTGATGACAGAACGTTTGATGCTCGAATTATTGGTCGTGACCCAACTACGGATGTAGCTCTTATAAAAATTGACGCAGATCAGCTTCCATGTCTTGTTTTTGGAAGTTCTGATGAGTTGCGTCTTGGAGAATGGGTACTAGCAATTGGTTCTCCTTTTGATTTAAGGTCAACTATCACGGCAGGTATTGTAAGTGCTAAGGCAAGACAACTAGACGTGATTCCTAGTGAGTTTCGTATCGAATCGTTCATACAGACGGATGCTGCAGTAAACCCTGGAAACTCTGGTGGTGCACTTGTTAATAGCCGCGGTGAACTAGTTGGTATAAATACTGTCATAAAGTCTTCAACGGGAAGCTATATTGGATATTCGTTTGCCGTTCCGGAGAGTATTGTACGCAAGGTTGTCTATGATTTGAAAGAGTATGGCGTGGTTCAGCGAGCCTTGCTTGGAATTACTTACCGTTATGTCGATCAGGATTTTATTGACCAGATGGGTAAGGAAACAGGTATCGATCAAGTAGGCGGAGTTTATGTTGCTTCCGTTGTTGAAGGAGGAGCTGCATCCGAAAGCGGTGTACGTAAGGGTGATGTGATTACGGCCATCGACGGAGTGAAAATAACAAGTCCAACGATTCTTTCAGAGCAGATTGGAAAACATCGTCCAAATGAGAAAGTTTCTCTAGAGATACGTCGCTCAAATAGCATAAAGAATATCGTAGTCACGCTTCGCAATAAGGCTGGCAAAGCGGAACTTCTTTCAAAAGATGATGTAGACGTGGTTGAAGTGCTCGGAGGACGTTTCCAGGAGGTTGATTCCAAAACATGCAAAAAACTCGATATTCGTTCCGGTATTCAGGTTGTATCGGTAAAAGAGGGTGGACTTCTTGCCAAGGCACGTGTACGTGAGGGCTTTATAATCACCCATATCAATGATAGGGCTGTATCGTCGGTTGTAGATCTGTCACGCATGACGGATAAAATCAAATCTATTGATGGAGTCTATCCATCTGGCAAGTCGGCAAGTTTTGTAATTGTAGAGTAAACTATCTTCTGATTGAAGGAAAATTTATTTAGCGTGTGAACTCCAAAACGGAGTTCACATTGCTTATGGTGTGCCTTGGCATGACACTAAGCTAAATGGCGAAATTTCAATCAGGGGTATTCTTCTTTGAGTGAAACGAATGGTATTGATGAAGTAAGTAGCCAGACTCTTAGAGCCTATGTGACGGATTCTTCGGAATAAGGCTACATGAAAATGGATAACACTGCAAGCCAAATCCCAGAGATGTAAATTTTTGAACAAAAATGCCTTGCTAAAAAAACTTTTAAAATTCTTTTTTTTAAAAATAAATGCTACATTCGCGCAAATTGTCTACATATGCCTTTTTTTAGGCTTGAAGATGGTTGAAAAATTGAAATAAACTTTAAAAATCATATAAATGCGTCAGCTAAAGATTTCAAAGTCAATAACGAATCGCGACAGCCCGTCATTGGATAAGTATCTTCAGGAAATAGGTAAGGAAGAACTTATTTCCGTAGAGGAAGAGGTCGAGCTAGCCCAACGAATCAAAAAAGGTGACAAGGAAGCTCTTGCAAAGCTAACGAAGGCAAATCTGCGTTTCGTTGTTTCGGTTGCAAAGCAGTATCAGAATCAGGGTCTTTCTCTACCTGACTTAATTAATGAGGGAAACATAGGTCTTATAAAGGCCGCTGAAAAATTTGATGAAACAAGAGGTTTCAAATTCATTTCTTATGCAGTATGGTGGATACGCCAGTCAATTTTGCAGGCTTTGGCCGAGCAGTCTCGTATTGTGCGTCTGCCTTTGAACCAGGTTGGTTCCTTAAATAAAATAAACAAGGCACAGGCTCGTTTTGAACAAGAAAATGAGCGTATCCCTTCGGCTGATGAGTTGGCAGATGTACTTGATGTACCGGCTGACAAGGTCTCAGAAACTCTTAAGGTAGCGGGTCGTCATGTATCGGTTGATGCTCCGTTTGCTGATGGTGAAGATAACTCACTGCTTGATGTGTTAGAAGATAAGGATTCTCCAAGTGCAGACCGTGGACTTGTCAGCGAGTCTTTGGCTACGGAAGTTGAGCGTGCATTGGCTTCGTTAGGTGACCAGCGCGAAAGGGAGATACTTCGCTGTTTCTTCGGAATAGGTTGCTCGGAGATGACTCTCGAGGAAATAGGAGAAAAGTTCGGATTGACACGTGAACGCGTCAGACAGATAAAGGAACGTTCAATACGACGGTTGCGTAATCCTTCCAGATGTAAGCATTTGAAGGTATTTTTAGGATAAGAAAAACGGGTCGCTTGCGACCCTTTTCTTTTACCATACGACAGGTTCTTTTCCGATGCTTTTTAGATAATCATTAGCTTTGGAAAAATGTCTGCATCCATCAAATCCTCTGTAAACTGAGAGCGGTGATGGATGGGATGTCTTTAGAATTAGATTTAGTTTAGCATCAACGATGTCGCATTTTTTCTGAGCATATGCTCCCCAAAGCATATAGACAACCCCTTGCTTGTGGGATGCTACCGCGCGTATAACAGCATCGGTAAATTCCTCCCATCCGTGTCCGGAGTGAGAGGCTGCCTGGTCCTTTCTGACGGTGAGCACTGAGTTTAAAAGCAGCACTCCCTGTTCAGCCCATCTGTCAAGGTTGCCACTTTGAGGGATAGGCGTTCCCGTATCGGCGTGGATTTCGTTGAAGATGTTTCTAAGTGAAGGAGGAAACTGGACTCCATCGTTGACAGAAAAACACAGACCATTGGCCTGACCTTCACCATGATAAGGATCCTGCCCTATGATTACCACCTTGACCTTGTCAATAGGACAACGATCAAAGGCTCTAAAAATGTTTTGTCCTTTGGGGTATATGGTGTAGTTTTTATACTCTTCTTTAACAAAGGCAACAAGACTTTCGAAATAGGTCTTGTCGAACTCCTGTTTAAGAAGTTCTTTCCAGTCTTCAGCAATGCGTACGTTCATCTTTTTTTGAGCTTGATATGCAAAACTACTTTTTTGAACCATTTTTTCCAAAATGTCAAATGATTGCAATATTTAGGGTATATTTGTATAAAGAAAACCTTTTGTTCATGAAAAAAATATACTTTGTTTTTGCTCTGTTGGTAGTTTTATCTGGCTGCTCGCATGAGAATATCGTTAAACTAGATCCATCTGCATTTCAGACTTCTATAGATGGAAAAGACGTTTCGTTGTATACAATATCCTGCAACGACATTACAATGCAAGTAACAAACTACGGAGCCAGAGTAGTTGCTCTATGGACACCTGATAGGAATGGAAATCTTGCAGATATAGCTGTTGGCTATGAAAATATAGACCGTTATATTAATAACACGGGAGAGCGTTTTTTGGGGGCAGCCGTAGGACCTGTTGCAAACAGAATCGCTGGCGGACAATTCTCCCTTGATGACATATCTTACACTTTGCCGCAGAATAATAATGGACAGACTCTTCACGGTGGAGAATATGGTATTGATAGGCTAGTATGGGATGTGACTAAACTTACCGACAGCGAAATTGTTATGGCTCTAGAGCTGAAGGATGGTCTGGATGGCTTTCCTGCAAACAGACGTGTGGAGGTAAGTTATCTTCTTACACCAGAAAGAGAGTTTATAGTTACATATGCAGCTACAACGGATTCTCCTACCGTTATGAACTTATCTCACCACTCGTTTTTCAATTTGAGCGGTTGTAGTGACAACTCTGTGCTGGATTATATTCTTACTATTAATTCAGATTCCATCACACCGGTTGATGAAAATATGATTCCAACAGGAGAAATTCTAGGCGTGGAAGGAACTCCTTTCGATTTCCGTTCCCCATGCAGAATCGGTGAAAGAATTGATGCAGATAATGAGCAATTGCGTCTTGCTAGAGGGTATGACCATAACTGGATTATATCTAGGGATTCCAATCAAGGTGTTGTAAAGATGGCTGATGTATATGATCCAAAGAGCGGACGTGGTATTGAGGTTTGGAGCGATGACATTGCAATGCAGTTCTATGCCGGTAATTTCTTTGATGGCCAGAGCCTGGATAAGTATGGTAGACCTATCGTTTTCCGTTCTACTGTAGTTTTCGAACCGCAACACTATCCTGATTCACCGAACAATGCTTCATTTCCTTCTATTAGAATAGATCAAAACGATATATACACTCAAACAGATATTTATAAATTTTATACAAAATAGTTTACTATGGCAACTCCACACATTTCGGCTAAGGTTGGCGAAATCGCTGACCGCGTGATAATATCGGGAGACCCTCTCCGTGCTAAATTTATAGCTGAAAATTTTCTTACGGATGTAAAACTTGTGAATGAAGTCCGTGGAATGTATTGCTTTACCGGTATGTATAACGGAAAGCGTCTTTCTGTAATGGGACATGGTATGGGAATTTCTTCCGTGGCAATTTATTCGTATGAACTTTTCAATTTCTATGGTGTTGAACGCATTATCCGTGCAGGTTCTGCGGGCGCTTATCAACCTTCATTACATCTAGGCGACATTATTATAGCTATGGGCGCTTGTGATAGTTCATCATACGCAAATCAATTCCATTTCCCTGGAACATATGCTCCGATAGCTGATTTCTCAATGTTGCGAGAGGCAACGGAAAATGCGGAACGTTTGGGTATAAAGTGCGAAGTAGGAAACATTGTATCGAGCGAGGTATTCTATTCAGAGGATGCCGATAGTTGGAAAACATGGCAAAAGATGGGTGTCCTAGGAGTAGAGATGGAGGCATCGGCGCTTTATATGAATGCGGCAAGAGCATCAAAGAAGGCCCTTTGCATCTGTTCTATTTCCGATTCCCTAGTCACACATGAGGCGATGGATTCTCACCAGCGTCAGGTTGGATTTACCAATATGATGAAACTTGCACTTGAAACTATCTAATCTAATCATCATATGAGAAAACTTACATTATTTTTAATAATGTCCGTACTTGCTTTGAATGTTTATGCATGGGGCGGACTTGGACATCAAGTTACTATAGAGGTGGCCAAGCGTCATCTTTCAAAAAAAGCACAAAAGAACATTGAAAAATATATGTCGTATGACATGACGAAGGATGCAACCTGGATGGATAAGCATCGTCGTGATGAACCATTGAAATATACTTCAGCATGGCATGTATATAATGTCGATTCAAAGCACAATTATGATCCGAATCCTCGTCTAGCGAAGGGAGATTGCCTTTTGGGACTACGTGTGGCTGATTATAATTTATGTCATTACAAGGAACTTTCAGATTCCGCGGTTCTTATGAATATCAGAATGTTGATTCATTTCGTGGGTGATCTACACTGCCCAACACATTCGTATTTCCCTGGTCCTAGATGTTTCTGGAAATGTACACTTAAGGGCAAGAATCAAAAAACTTTCCATTCTGTATACGACAAGATGCCAAGTCTTGTACATGGCAAAAAGGCTGCTGCGACTTTAGCAGAAGAACTTGATAAGTGCTCAAAGAGTGAAATAAAGAAAATTGCCGCAGGTACGTTTAATGATTGGGTTAAGGATATAGCTGATAGGAATTGCATCATCTATGACATCAATCCTTTCAATACTCCTGTATTGGATGATCAAACGGTTGAAAAGTCAACAGAACTGGTCAATATCGAAATGCGTAATGGAGGCTATCGCCTTGCAAAACTCCTGAACGAGTATTTCGGCAAATAATATTCTATCTATACGTTAAATAAGAGCGGTCCTTTGGGCCGCTTTTTTTGCTATTGCAGTATTAAACGGAACACAATACGAGTAAAATGCTAATATAAAGTAATCGCAATGTTACGTAACTTTTATCTGGATTATGCACTAGAAATTTGCTATAGGGCTAAATCAGTGTGGGTAGTGTAAAATTGTAGACGAATCAAGCACGTGAAAAAGTGAGATGTTCTTAAAACAAGCGTAATCAACTTTGCGAAAATAAGTTCTTTACATATCGTATATAAACGTAAACTTCTTATAATTGTAAACTAATTTCCGGAATTAATCTTGTGCTTCGAGCCTACTTTCGGTCCTGGTTTTTGCTTAGGAGTACCATCTATCT
>JAGHTK010000002.1 GCA_018065435.1 Candidatus Alistipes equi | reverse complement strand
TGGTTAATCCTTTAAACAATTCACGTGAATCGCATGATTTATCATAGTAAGCACACAACATCTTTGCCATTGTGGACTTTCCAAATCTGCGACAGCGAGTTACACATATAAATCTATTTTCAGTCTTTAGAGAAGCATTAACTACCGCAATAAAAGAAGACTTATCAACATATCTACTATTGAGAATTTCTTCGAAAGCAAGGTTGCCTTTATTTATGTATGTGCCCATATGGTTGTATTTCGTTGAAGGTTTGTTTGCAGGTTATAATTTCGATTCTCACAAATGTACGATTTTTGTGATTTCTATCCAACAATGATTTGTAACTCAGTCGGTCTTTTTTCAACTCCTAATTTATAATATATCAGTATTTTTTTGCACTATACTTTAGGGTTTCAACCAAGGCTACCCACGGGGGGCAATTCAACTATCTGAACTTCGATATAGAAGCTTAAAAATATTCACTTTTTATCATTCCGGCCCGCGTGACTGAATGTGGGCCAAATCGATTATTTTCGAATTGATTTAGCCCAAACATTTTCTCTTCAGAATGCAATAATCCAAAATATGTCGACTATTCTAAAAACCATAATAGATGTAGACACCTTCACTGCTTTGTGCGAGGTGAACAATTCCATCACCTCCACTTCCTGGTTAAAGGAATGCCTTGACTTTGTTGAGATGTCCTTGCTCCAAGAGCACGACAACGAAAAATGACCTTTACGAAAAGGTCTGAAACCACACGCTAAATTTCATGTCGATGTCACTAGAAGGTTCAATCATTGATAGAAAGCACCTAGCCAATCTTGTAGTAAATGATGTAGAGAAAAGGTTGCAGGATACACACTTTGACCAAATGCCCCTTGCAGGAATCGTTGCCCAGAAGGTAACCTTCTCTTGATGAATCATCCATAATGGTGCATAACCTTGTAGAAACTAAACGAGTATTCTAACTGATAGGTCAATTTATAATTGCAAAAGTCTTTGATTTGTAAAAAAGTAGGCTTCATCATATCCTAGATCATCACAGCCATGGTCGAATACGATGGGTATTATTTTTCGATTTGTGAAATTTGGTTTCAGAGCACTCTTATTAGGTTTAATCCATCCCGTAAGGGTAAAATTACATTTTCGACCCTGGAATCGTTTCTTACAAGAGTATTAAAAGCTTTTATCTGAATGGTCTGTGTATCGTTTGCCTGGCTTTGAGTTGCGACCTTACCATACCATAGTATATTGTCCGCAAGAATTACGGAGCCGGAATGCAAAGATCCTGTATCAAAAAGCATGTTGTAGTATGCCGGGTATTCCCTCTTGTTGCCATCCAAATAAACCATATCGAAACTTTTTCCAAGTTGGGGCACTACATCAAGCGCTGAGCCGATGTGAAAGTTTATTTTTTTCTCTAGACCAGCCTTTTTTATGAACGACAGAATCATATCCTCATGTTCATCATCTCTATCACATGTGTCTAAAAGGGCTCCATCTCCCAAAGCCAAGCCCATGCAAATGGCAGAATACCCCGTAAATGTCCCGATTTCCAGTATGCTCTTTGGCCGAAGTATCTTTACAAGAAGGTTTAAGAGCCTTCCTTGTACTGCGCCTGAGAGCATTCTTGGTGTTACGGTTCGAAGGAATGTCTCCCGTTCGAGTTCCTCGAGCACATTCCCCATGCCTTTTGACATATCCCTAATGTAAGAATCTATACCATCCATATCACACATACATCAATAGTGAATATTTCCCCCATACCTTTTGGGCAGATTCAAGAATTTCTTCGGATGTAACCCCTTGAATTTTCTGGTATATTTCATCCATCGTCTCAACCTGATTGTGAACAAGAAGGCTTTTTCCAAGAGAAAGCATATAGCCTTCTCTACCCTCCTGTGAGATTGCCATCTGTGACATAAACTGTTTTTTAGCCATCGATAGCTGACGTGCCGTAAGTGGCTTCTGGGTAAGTTCCTTTAAGAGTGAGTCTATGATTTCTAAGCAGCGTTCTGAATTTTCTTTATCCGACGAAAAGTATATTCCTGCCATTCCGCAATCGGAATAGGTTGTATAGGACGAGTCAACAGAATACGTTAAACCATACTTCTCGCGAAGAATGATATTAAGTCTGGAATTGGCGGCAGGTCCACCAAGAATATTATTTAGAAGCGCGTACGGAATTCTTTGGTCATCATCCATGGAAAAAGCCCTTGAACAGAGCATTGCATGGGTCTGGTGAGTATGGCGTGTTTTTCGTACATCAAATACAGGATTAAGTTTTGGAGTCTCTCTTTGAAAATCCCTCAGGGGCGTTGTAAAGTCAGAAAAGTACCTTTCCATCAAAGCCTCGATGTGTTTCGGAGAAAAGTCTCCTAGTGAGGAAATTACCATCTGGTCAATGGTGTATCCCCTTTTATAGAATTCCATGATATTGCTATGACCGATGTGATGAAGGTCCAATTTTGTTCCTAGAATATTGTGACCCAGCTCGCTATTGGAAAAGAGCAAATCCTCCACTTCGTCGTAAATAAAATCCGAGGGGGTGTCTCTATACATATTGATTTCATCCGCAATTACCTCTCTTTCCTTCTCGATTTCATTTTGTGGGAATGTCGAAAAGAATAAAACGTCACGCAAAAGGTCCAAAGCCTTCGAAAAGTCACTCTTTCTTATAGTTGCGTGTACGGTTGTGTCCTCCTTAGTTGTAAAAGCATTGAGTTCCCCTCCAAGGTTCTCTAATCGGCAATTGACTTGATATGCTTTACGATGGGATGTACCCTTGAAAAATGCATGTTCTGTAAAGTGGGCTATGGCATGTTGATTGCTCAACTCATCTCTACTTCCTACATTTACTGTTATTGCACAACGGGCAACATCACTTTTTACCCTTGCATGAATGCAGCGAAGTCCGTTTTTAAGAGTAAATATGTGAAAATTCTCCTTCATTATTAGTACTTTGTTAAGAACTGATAAGTATATCCTTTTGCTTGTTCAATTATACTTTGTGGAGTTCCCTCACAGACAATGTAACCTCCCTCGCTTCCACCTTCTGGCCCCAAATCTATTATATGGTCTGCAGAGCGGATGACATCCGGGTTGTGTTCTACAACAAGTATTGTATGTCCGCGATTTATAAGGCGTTCCATACTTTCCAAAAGTTTTTTTATGTCATGTGTGTGAAGACCTGTCGTCGGTTCATCAAAGATGAAAAGAATGTGTCCTTTGCCAGATTCTTTCAAAAGAAACGAAGCAAGTTTTATACGTTGACTCTCGCCTCCGGAAAGGGTTGATGACGCCTGTCCGAGTTTTACATAGTCAAGTCCTACGTTTGCAAGCGGACGCAATCTTTCCACGATTCGCTTTGCAATAGAATTACCGCCATCTTGCTGGAAAAATTCGATTGCTTCCTTTACGGTCATCTCCAATACATCGGAAATGCTTTTCTCCCGGTATTTGATATCAAGAATCTCCTGCTTGAAACGCTTTCCGTGACAGCTCTCGCAAGTAAGCGTAATATCTGCCATGAACTGCATTGGAACTTTGATTGTTCCTTCGCCTTCACACTCTTCGCAACGTCCTCCTGGTTGGTTGAAGGAAAACTCGGCGGCGGTTACCCCACTTTGTTTTGCATAAGGAACTTCTGCAAAAAGTCGCCTTATCTCGTCATAGGCCTTAAGGTAGGTAACCGGATTGGAGCGAGTAGACTTTCCTATTGGATTCTGATCAATTAGTTCAACTGATGAAAGCAGGTGAACATCTCCCGATACGCCATCGAAATCTCCCGGCAAATCTCCCGTTTCACGCAGAAGTCTATTTAGAGCGGGATAGATTATACCTCGCACCAGGGATGACTTTCCCGAACCACTCACACCCGTTATACAGGTCATTACGCCAAGTGGAATTTTTACCGTAATGTTTTTGAGTGTGTTTTCGCGACATCCACGAAATTCCAGGAAATTTTGCCAAGGACGTGTCCAACGATTAAATTCTATTCTTTGTTGACCCGATATATGCTGTGCAGTGAGACTTCCTTCGGCCTTTTTAAGTTCCCTAAATGGACCTGCAAAGACAATTTCACCACCATTGCTTCCTGCCATAGGACCCATATCGATGATAAAGTCGGACGAACGAATAATCTGTTCATCATGCTCAACAACAATCACCGTATTACCCTTATCACGAAGTTTCTTCAGAATTGAAATGAGCCTTCCACTATCTCTTGGATGTAGTCCTATGGAAGGTTCGTCCAGTATGTATAGTGAACCTGTAAGGTCACTTCCAAGCATCGTCGCCAGGTTTATGCGCTGACTTTCACCTCCCGAGAGTGTGTTCGAGAGTCTATCCAGTGTAAGGTATCCAAGTCCCACATCTCTAAGATAAGAAAGTCGTAGCATAATTTCTTTTCGTAGTCTTTCTGAAAGGTTCCTATCGTATATATCAAGTTTCAACGATTCGAAAAACGCATAGAGCGAATCGATGTCCATTCTGACAAGCTCATCGATATTCTTTCCACCGATTTTTACATTCAGAGCCTCTTTTTTTAGTCTTGAGCCGTTACAGAGAGGACAGATACTTTTTCCCGTATATCGAGCCTTTAGCACGCGGAACTGTATCTTGGAGCGCCCTTCGTCCAAATAGCGAAAGAATTCATCAAGGCCTGTAAAATATTCATTTCCAAGCCAGAGAAGGCGTCTTTGAGCATCACTTAAGGCATGATATGGTGTGTGTATCGGGAAATTGAAAAGATGTGCTGTTTGTATGAGACGCTCGCGGAACTTTCCCATTGTTTCTCCCTTCCAGCAGGCAATGGCGTTGTCGAAGACGGATTTGGAACGATCCGGAATCACAAGCTTTTCATCGATACCCGTTACTTTGCCATAACCCTCGCACTGAGGACATGCACCAATCGGGTTATTAAACGAAAAGAGGTGCTCGCTTGGATGTTCGAACACTATGCCATCCATCTCAAAGCGAGAAGAGTATGTTGTGCACTTCCCTTCAAAAATTATCGTCATCGCATCATTTCCGTAACCAAAGGCACGCGATATACTTTCTCTAAGACGTGTAATAGTATCATCATCTTCCTTTACAGTAAGACAATCTAAAACGCCCCATATATCTAATGAACGGCTCTGCAAATCGACCGTTTTGAACGTTTCTTCAATTGAATGGAAATTGCCCTTGAAAAAAGTCTGCTGGATGCCGTCTTGCATCAGTTTTAACAACACCTCGGTTAGTGTCTGGTTCTTTTCAAGCGTTATTGGAGCTGCTATGGCGATTTCTTTTCCTTTAGCGTTTTTGATGGCAATTTCAATAACCTGGTCCGTATCATAACACTTAACCTCTCGTCCACTTATGGGTGAGAAAGTGTGTCCTATGCGTGCAAAGAGAAGTTTCAGCAAATCGTATATTTCGGTTGAAGTACCAACCGTTGAACGTGGATTGCGTGTATTTACCTTCTGCTGGATTGCAATTGCAGGTGCTATACCATGAATAAAATCCACATCAGGCTTCGATGCTCGACCTAAAAACTGACGTGCATATGATGAAAGGCTTTCTACGTAACGACGTTGTCCTTCGGCATAGATTGTATCAAAGGCCAAAGTCGACTTTCCAGAGCCTGAAAGTCCCGTTATCACGATAAGTTTCTCGTGGGGAATGTGCACCTCGATATTTTTCAAATTGTGCACTCTGGCTCCCTTTATATGTATCTCGTTTTGCATCTAAAGAAATGTAAGACTTAAGACCTTTCCAAGACGGTTTTTAAGTTCTTCGCTCCGTCCACGGCGAACTGACGTTCTGAAAAGGCATGTTGTACCATACTGCTGCTCACAAGTCTGGAGCTGCATCTCCTTTAAAATGCGCATCACATCGTTGAGTCTCTCGTATAAAAAGGTGAACGAGATGATGTCATTTACTGTATATGTTTTTATCTGAGCTTTCTGAAGGACATCCGATGCCGAAGCCCGATAGGTTTGAATAAGGCCTGATGTACCGAGTTTTGTTCCTCCGAAGTAACGAACAACAACGACTAGCGTATCCGTTAGATCCCTCGATATGAGTTGCCCCAGAATCGGTTTTCCGGCAGTCCCTCCTGGCTCTCCATCATCCGATGAGCGAAATTGTGTAGCTAACACTCCTAGACGATAGGCAAAGCAATGGTGTGTAGCGTCGAAGTAGCGTTTCTTTAGCTCCTGAAGACGCACTTTTACATCTTCCTCGCTTTTTACCGGGTAGGCAAACGAAAGAAACTTACTACTACGTTCTCTAAGCACACTTTCTACAGGTGCTGCAATTGAAAGAAAAGAATCCTTCTGGGCATCCATTCTATTCAAGTTTTTTGAAGATTCTTTTCCAGCGGATACCATCTTCGCCCTTCGAGAAGGCAATGAAAAGAGGTTTTCCTACAATGTGGTCCTCTGGAACGAAACCCCAATAACGGGAATCGGCTGAATTATGGCGGTTATCTCCCATCATGAAGTAGTAATCCATCTGAAAGGTATATGTGTCACACTCTACCCCATCGATAATAAATCGTCCGTTTAAGCGTTGAACTTTGTGATGTTCATACTGTTCGATTATACGATCATAAAATGGATATGAATCTTCATTAAGCGTAATGGTCGCACCCTTGCAAGGAATCCATATTGGTCCAAAGTTGTCGGCAGTCCACTTACGATGATTGTTGTATGGGTAAATATCAACGGAAAGTTCCTGATCAATATCGCGTTCGATTTTTTCAACTGTAGAATATCCTTCGAGTTTTTTTGCAATATCGTTTGTGATAAAGAGTTTGTAGAAATAGCCCGTCGAAGTGTAATATTCAGTTATGTTAAGATTTTTAAGGGCATACTCGCTTAGTGGAGAGGATGTCCATGCACTATGACGGAACTGACGTGTGGAACAAGGCTTTTGTTGTATGGAGTTTACAATAACATTTCCATCTCTTATCTCAAGCGTATCTCCAGGAATTGCAACGCAACGTTTGATGTAATTTTCCCTCTTATCTACCGGACGGGATATAATTGTGAAGTTCTCATTAAGAACCTTTCTGGCATTATGCGAATACTCTGCTTCATAGGCGCGAACTATCTCGTAATAGTTTCGTGAAGCATCTTCCATAATTACGGTATCTCCTGCCGGAAAATTAAATACCACAATGTCATCACGCTTGATCTTACCCCTTCCCTTAAGACGGTGGTAAGGCCATTGAATACAAGTTGAAAACGAAGGCTTCGTATTCGAAAACGGCATAGTATTGTAGACAAAAGGCATGGCTACAGGAGTGTTGGGTACTTGTGGTCCGTACGAAATCTTACTTACATAGAGATAGTCTCCAATAAGAATTGTCTTTTCCATTGATGAAGTAGGAACAACGTATAGTTGAAAAACAAACAGGTGAATGAGTGTTGCCACAACACCTGCCCATACAATGGCATCAATCCAGCCCCAAATACTTTTCCAAAGGGCACTTTTTTGACAAAGAACTCTGTTATAAGACCACACGTAGCGATCTACGTATTGCGATATGAAATAATCGTAGATGAATATTTCACCCAGAAGCATCCATGGATTTTTGGTCCATACGACAAAAAGAAGTATGTATATTACGGACCATATGCTGAATTTTATCCAGCGGTGTTTAATCTGTTTTAATTGTCTTTGTTGCATACTCTATCTAAAAAGGTCATCGACCGAGAATACACCATGCTTCCCTTTAAGAAATTCTGCTGCAATGACTGCTCCCAGTGCCAAAGCTGACCTGTTTTTAAGTTCGTGTGTAAATGTCAGGGTGTCATCCGAGCTTTCATACTTTATGGTATGTGTGCCTGGAATGGAACCCTCTCTTATGG
>JAGHTK010000118.1 GCA_018065435.1 Candidatus Alistipes equi | reverse complement strand
AGTTAACTTTATGCGATTAATCATAATAACCATGAATAAACCATTTGAAAGAAATTATAAGACTCCAAAAATATTGGAGTTGACTATTATCACAGAGTCAGGCTTTGCGCTTTCTGAAATTTGGGAAGAGGATGCCGGAAATGAAGGAGGTCAATGGGGTGATAGAAACACTGCATTGTTTTATATTAATTCTTTAGACTAGACAGAGCTGCTATGAAAAAAATCTTATCAATTATTTTAATTGGGACGCTTTTGTTCTCTTGCAGCAAAGATGCTGTTGAAGAAATGAATCTTCCTGAAGTGGATCTTACTATAACATTGGATGAATCTACAAAAACTTATCTAGGTGAAGGGCAGGGTAGTTATCCTGTACTTTGGTCTCTTAACGATAAAGTATCAATCAATGGTACAGTTTACACGGTTGACGAAAGTTGTGTTGGTACTTCCACAACCATATTTAAGAATATAACGGAAAAGGCTCCTTATACGCTTGTATATCCTGCCGAGTACTACAGTACACTTAGCGCTGATGTTCAGTTGCCACCCGTTCAAAGTTATGTAAAGAATTCTTTTGCTTCGAATATCGCTGTAATGGCTTCTTCGGGCTCATCTTCAACCGCTACGCTTTACCATGCGTGTTCGTTTTTGAAGTTTGATATTGAAAAGGGAATTTCTTCCATAGTTCTTTACAGCCACTCTGAAGAGCAACTATCGGGTGAATTCTCGATTTCTTTCAATGAAAGTGGGAAACCTGTTTTGGAAAGAGTTTCAGGTCAGCAGATGATGCGTCTTTCGGATATTGACAGCGATGCATCGACTGTAATAATATCTGTTCCAGCTGCAAAATACGAAACTGGATTTGATGTCTACGTTACGAAGGATGGAAAGAACTATATGCAGGCAAGTACATTCCAATCAGGCATTGAACTTAAGCCAGGTGTAATATACAAACTAGCCCCTCTTACTTTCTCCGTTTGCAAGGACAAGACTTTCTCGAAGGTAATTTCTTCAGCTGATGAACTAGCAGCTTTTCTTAAAGAAGCTCATCTTACAACCGCAACAACCGATGTGATTTTAGGCAATGATATTGACATGTCAACGCTTAGTCCATCCACAGCACTTGAACCAGCATCGGATTTTCTAGGAACTTTTGATGGTGCTGGACATATGATAAAGAATTGGGGAACGACTCAAAATCCTGCAATTGCTGGTCTTTTCTTACAGAATCACGGAACAATCAAAAATCTTACGATAGACTCATCTTGCCATCTCACATTCTCTGAGCCTAAGGCCGTAGACACTTCCTATGGTATAATAGTTGCTTACAATGAAGGTAGGGTAGAAGGCTGCGTAAACAATTCTGATTTATATTGGAATAACGCAGGCCGTATGTTAGGCTATAGGGTATTCGCAGGAGCTCTTGTAGGATACACGAAAACTGGACTTATTCAGAACTGTATAAACAACGGAAATGTAACTTATGAATTCCCTGAAATATACAATACCGAGACCCAGGCAACGTGCACACAGTATTTCGGAGGCGCATTTGGTCGCACTTACGATGCTGATATGAAAAATTGTGTAAACAACGGAAATTTAACACTGATTTGTGGCAAAATCCATCATGCTACCTATCTTGCTGGTGTGGTTGCTTCGGCAAACTCTTCGGGTGCAATCAGCGGATGTAAGAATAATGGAAACATTACTTACAAATCAACAGGTGCATTCACTGGAGGTGGACTTGCTATTTCTGGAATCGTTTCTTATGCAGCAACTTCCGTCAGTGATTGTAAAAACAATGGTAATATCTCATGTACAAGTGATGATGCAATTTCAACCATACTTTTATCGGGAGTTGTATCGTATGTAAGCCAAGATGTAAGCCATTGTATAAACCACGGCGACGTCTTCTTCCAGGCGCCATCAACAACGATTGGAACACTTACGACGAATTTCTATGCAAAAGGTGTATATCCATGCTTCTCGGGCGTTGTAGGTGTAAATCACAAATCCAATATCACAGATTGCGAGAACTATGGAAAAGTTACAGTAAACTATACCAATTATGGTAAAACAGCTACAGGTTATCCGGGTGTAGGTGGCGTTCTTGCTATGGCTGGAGGTGAAGGTATGATTGAGAACTGTACGAACTATGGAGAAATTCGTTTCAACGCAGAAACTCCTGGAGGTTCACGAATGAATAACACAACTGGCCGACAAGTTTGGATGGGCGGAATCTGTTCTGCAAACATGTCAAATGTTGAAGAGGCCTATGCTATGCTCAATGGATATATGTCAATTAAGGGATGTCGCAATTATGGTAATGTCATCTTCAATAGTGACTTCGTTACATCTAACAACTACATCGGAGGAATTGTCGGACAGGGTGACAAGGAACTTGAAGGCATTAGAATGAAGCTTACGGATTGTGAGAATTATGGAGAGGTACAAGGCCTTGGATTCTCAAAGTGCCGACTTGGCGGTATTGCAGGAGCAAACACAACGATTGAAAATTGTAAAAATACAGGACGAATCTATGCTAATGAAAATGTCCTTGCAACTTCTCAGATGGGAGGAATCATAGGATTTTTAAGATATCATACAATTTCTGGCAACGAGACAACTGGAAAGATTGAATGTCTTGCCCCGGCTACATGTTACGTAGGAGGACTTATTGGACAATCCTCATCAGGTATGGGAGCTATTTTAGGTTGCTCTGTCAACTGTGAAGTCGTTTCAAAGAATGCGCCAAATTCTGATATAAGCGGAATTGGAATCGTTTCTGGATGGACAACATCCTCCACATCGGCTCCATTTACGTACGGAACGCCTGCGAACCCTATAATTGTAGGAGGAACGCTCTATAGAGGTATGTCATCCATTATTGTTACTGCTACGAACTACAATGTTTTGGAATATGGTTCACCTTCTGTAATTTATGGTCGAACAGATTCAAATCGTGGTGTGTCATACGCACTTCGTTTCCATGGATCTCCCGTAGTGGAATATCTTGCTGAAGGATACGTTAAGGATACAGAGGGAAATCCTTTGAAGGATGTTGCCGTTTCGGATGGATTCTCCGTGACAACTACAAATAGTGATGGATACTACAAACTTCGTCCAATATCTGACTCCTGGTATATATTCTACTCCATACCTTCGTATGCTGAGGTCGGCACCGGTTCTGCAGGTCAACCACTTTTCTATACCAGATACAATCCTCAGAATACTCGTTATGACTTTACAATAAAGAAGTTGCCTGGAGGAGTTGCTGAAAAGTCATTTAACCTCTTCTGTCTTGCAGACCCTCAGGCAAGGGCAGGAACGATGGCAAATCGCTTTAGAGACGAAACTGTACCAGCCATCAAGGCTCGCGTTGCTACGTACGAAGGTAATAGTTATGGTGTGACACTTGGTGATGTTGTTTATTCCGAAGGAGGAACTAACACGAATGCAAATATGCCTACGATGCAATCTCATATGTCCGTATCGAAAATTGGTATGCCTGTCTTCCAGACAATGGGTAACCATGACTACACGTACTTCTATGGTTCTTCGAATCCTATCAAGGCTGATGACACATCATCTACATTTGATTTGAAGGCACAGCGCGCATTTGAGGATGTATTCGGTCCTATAAACCATTCATGGAATAGAGCCAAGACTCATATTATCTGTATGCGTAATATTATCTACAACTCACAGACCGATGCCTCGAGCTACACGGGAGGATTTACAGATGACCAATACCGTTGGCTACAGCAGGATTTGGCTGTTGTTCCGAAAGACTATCAGATTATCCTTTGTGTACATATTCCGTTTGCTTCATCTTCGGCAGGAGGCCCTCATATGAAAGATGCCGTAAATCTAATGAAACAGTTTGCCTCTTATCATATAATGTCTGGACATACGCACTATATGCGTAACGAGACCAGCATGGCATCCCTTGGTATTTTTGAACATGTTCATGCTGCAATTTGCGGTGCTTGGTGGCACTCGAACCTTAATGGTGATGGTTGTCCGAACGGCTATGGCGTATATCAAATTACGGACAATACAATAAAAAGTTGGCGTTACTATGGTTCCAATAACGGAATGAACGATACATCATATCAACTACGTCTCTACCGCGGAAACCAAAAGACAGGTGGACAATATGAATACTTCCAGCGTCAGCAAGCCTCAAATGTACTTTATGCAAACGTTTTTGATGCAGACTCAAAATGGGTAATCAAAGTATACGAAAACGGAACATACAAGGGAACGATGACCAAAGTTACAGTAAAGACCTACAAGGATGAAGCTCTACCAGCAGTTGACCCTTCGAAGGGTTCAACATTGATTCCTAATGACTCATCGCAGGATTGGTGGGCAATTGGATACAATATAGGTGTCGTTGGTCGTGGACATAAGGGAGGAAAACGAAATAGTTACATGACTGGTTGCTATCACATGTACAAATATACATTGAGCAATGCTAATGCTCAGGTAAAGGTAGTAGCAACAAACCAATTTGGAGATGCGTACGAGTGCACAACAATTGAACCTGATTTAAATTACCCTCCATATTGTAAAAGCGGCAATCACTAATTATTAAGATGTTATGGATATAAAGAAATTCCTGATTTTTACTGCATCGGCTTTGTTGATTTTCTCTGCTGGAGCATGTAGTAGTTCTTCAAGTATTGTAGATCCGGAACCTGAACCGGAACCTGAACCAGAACCTGAGCCTGAAATTACAATTACCGTATCACCCAAAAACCTTGAATTCTCATCTGAAGGTGGAAGCAAGAGTTTCAAGGTTACGGCCAATGAAGACTGGGAAGCAGAAGCTTTAGATTGGGTAGAGCTTCGACCTTACAACGCAAAAGCCTCCAAGTCGGCTGTAAATGTAACTGCCGTCGTTAAGAAAAATGAAGGTGAGAAGAAAGAGGGTGTTATTCATCTAAGAACACTCTCCGGAAAAGAGGCAAGCATAACCATTAAACAAGAAGCCTACAAGGAAGATCCTACTCCAGACCTTAATGGAAAGAAGTTCTTGGTATGTGCAAATTCAATGGTCTATTACGGAGGATTTGTTCAGAAAGGTGATCAAGGTCAAAATGATTTTGGAATGTTCTACAAGTTGATGAAAGCCAAAGGATTTGACGTAACGGTCATTGACTGTACTCAAGGCAATCACTACTTGCGTGACTTTAAGGGTAAATGTGGAACATGTAGTAGCCCAGACCATCTTGCAGGGCTTAATTTAGCATCGTTCGATTATGTGATTCTTTCTGAAGCAGGTTCCAATACATCTACTTTCCTTAGTGACTGTAGAGCAGTATACAAACGTGTGACGGATAAAAATCCGGCGGCCAAGAAGATTTATATTAATCATATCTATACAGTCTTTAAAAATCATACGAACATCCTCTCGAACCTAAGGACGTTAAATAAAGAAGATAACGTAACGATTATTAACTGTGGACAGCTTGCCTATGATATCTATTCGGGAAAGGTATCTGTTCCAGGAGGCTCACTGCACTATAGTGACAAATACACCTTTGTTAACCATACTTCGGATGATTCACACCATCCAAACCCTCTAATGGGTTATATTATGACTCAGATGGTCTATTGTGCACTTACGGGCGAGGATGCCTCTTATGCGGACTATTCCACGCTCATTAAGGGGTGTATGTTTGGTTCTGGAAGCATCTCCTACTCGGCCTACTACAACAAGTACTATACAACGCCTGCCGCACTTCCTTATACGACAGTAATTGATAATGCGAACGAGATGAAGGGTATTCAAAAACTAATACCGGGGTACATAAATTACTATGATGGTGGAAGTAACCCTCCTACACCGGATCCAGATCCAGATCCAGATCCAGATCCGAAACCGGAAACAATCTCATCGGCTCAGGACTTTGAAAACTACATGCGAAACTATGCATCAACTGAAAAAGGTACGATGACCATATCTAAGGATATTGATTTAAGTGGTGTTAAGCTTTATTCTGTATCAAAATTCGAAGGCGTACTTGATGGACAGGGACATTCGCTTTTGAACATGAAGATAACGGAACCTTTGTTTGCAACTAATTCGGGCGTGATAAAGAACATCGTAATTGATTCAAGTTCAGTTCTTGAGCCAAATAGTTCGACAACTTTTTCTGCTGTTCTTGTGGGCGAAAATTCAGGTACGATACAGGGATGTAAAAATATGGCCCAAATCAAAGTGTCAGAAGGTAATTGGAGTACGAGTAATTTTATCGCTCCGTTCGCAGCTCGCAACTCAGGCGTCATAGAGAATTGCCAGAATAATGGCGCTATAGAATTCAAGCCATCCGTCTTTTCGGGTTCTCTCACTTTAGGCGGTCTTATTGCTTACGGATTGGAGAATGGTTTGGTAAAAAATTGTACAAATACGGGTAAGATTAACGTATCTGCCACAACGCTTAGTGGAAGCAATACTGCAAAACTTGGAGGATTATCCGGTGCAACCACTACAACGCGTTTTGTTGGATGCCATAATCAGGGTGATGTGTACACCAATATTTCTGCATCTACACTTCGTTTGGGAGGTCTTCTTGGATGGCAGGAAGTCGTGGATGATGGCAAGGATTACAACATCATGGAAGACTGTACTGTAAACTGCACAGTTACGGGAGGCTGTTGGGAATCTGGCAAGGTTCCACAATGGACTGGTGGAAACGATGTTATGTCATCTGGCTCGATGATCGTTGGTCGTATGTCCGGACAGAGTGGAAAAAGTTCAAATCTCTATTACGGAACCTCTTCTAAACCTGTAAAAATAGCAGGCAGGGTAGTGAATAACAATCCTCAGCACCCAGCAAGTAAAGATATAACGGCTGAAAACTATACCTCGTACGTGTGTGGTGGAGGTTCTGCAACGAACTACGCGGGAGATCCTTCCAAACCTTCTACATGGCAGGTTTGGAATGCTACGTATCTTTCAGCATCAAAAGATTGAGCATATCTTTAAAATTCAAAACCACCGTAGTATAGTTTTTGACTACATTGCGGTGGTTTTTTCTATCTTTTTCTGCATAAAGGATTTCGTCTTTTTATGAGACACAAGAATAAAGTTGCTTGGGCTTGCAATGACTGTTTTACCATTGAAATCATCGTCATTAATCACGACATGACGGACCATTATTAACGTTCCAAACTATAAAAGGCTTATCAAATATTTACTTTGCAAAACATAACTGCGTACAGAAGTATTTTCTATTACCTCTCACCTGTTTGAAGGCCTAAAGAGCATCTTTTGCGTGTTCTTCCCAATACTTTATAGCACCTTTGATATCGTTTCTGTTGTCGAAGCTTGATAGACATCGGGCATTGTCTCGGAAAGAGGGTATGGGGATTTTGTGTATATGTGCATCAACTCGATTTCGTATTCGTACCCTGTTCTTACCTGATATCCACGTTTTGATGCCAAATAGGCGTTCTGACCATTTGTATATCCGGCAAAAAAGATAATCTCTCTTTTGAACGTGCTTCTTGCTTCCATCTGATATTCGCAGAAGGGTTCTCCTTGGGAAAAGAAGAAGATTACGCCATTTATATTCAATGCTGTCATATCGAAGTCTAATGACTTGTAATTCTTGCCAGGCAGATCCCATTCGTCAAGAATCTGTTTCTTCCATCTTTCTACGTCTTCTTCGAAGGTCTTGAATTGAGTCTTCTTATGTTTTATGGCTTCTGCATGTGCAATAACCGCTTCTTTGGTTACTTCTGGGATAGCATACGGCAGATGCGAAACATTGTGAAATAACTTTAGTGTTCCATCCTTGCGCGCAGCAAAGAATACTATATTTGATAGGGATAAGTATAGACTGCTTCCGCATTGCTCTGCATATTCGTATGTCTGAGGGCCTTTGGCAGGGTCCATATTTCCAGCTGCTCCTGTCAATTGAAATACCTCGCAGCCCCATTTTTTAGCGAGTTCTTTCCGTGCATATCCGGAATAGTCTGAAGACAAAAGGAGGCTCTTTGGCCCCATGCATACAGGATGGCAGGCAAGATTTATGATGGCGCATATTGGTTTTCCGTCTTTGCTGACAAAGCGGGCTGCATACACATCTGTATCTACCGGTCCCTCTTTTTCACACCTATTTCCTAGAATGTCCGTGGTTGTTTTCCCAACTTCGAGACTAAATTCACGGAAAGCCTTGTCGTCTTTAATAGTATTCACGGCATTGGCTACAATAGTTTCCACGGTGCGCAGTTTGTATGCGTAATTCGGCCCGTCCGGCTCTGCCCATGTGCCGGTAACACGAGGAGCACTGTGGGTATGCAGATTGTTAAGAAGTATATACTTGCGGTCAAGACCTGTCTGTACAGCTATTCGATCACGTATTTCAGAAGCAAGTGCGGGGGATGTCTCCATAAGATCATTGTTCACAATGCAGACTTTCTGCTGTCCATCCGTTATGACTAGACAGTAAGTCCGAATCTTCAGATGTATCCCAGTGGATAGTTCTTTTCTGTCGGAAAAACCGGCTAGGCTGACTTGTTCTCCTTCGAGTGTGGAGATGTCAGCTGAAGAATAATTGCATTTGAGCGGACTGGCATCTGGTAAAGGATTTTTTTTGCAACTAGTATGAAAAAGAATTGCTAGTATGAATAAAATTTTAAGTGTTTTCATCTTTGAGTCTACTTGAAAAAGTCGTTATGAATTAATTTAATATTTGTAACCAATTGATTTTCACGTTTTAATTTTCGAGTATTTTGGAAAATTGGACATTTTAAAGTGGTCTCATCTTTCGATAATTGTGAATGTTCATCGTAGTAAAATTGCGATAGTTTTTTGATTTTGCCCGAGGTGAATCCTCGACTTTAATCGTGTGAGCAACCATCTACAAAGGATGAACTTCCAATAATGAAATGGTATGATGACATTCGTGATTAGAGCAAATCTCTGCATTGTCATGAAGCTCTCCTTTGAGGAATGCATCCAATAAAGAAGAGATTTCACCCTTACAACCACGTATGACTTGAATTGAAGATGCAGCAAGTTTATTTATGGCTCCCTGTCCTATATTACCCGCAAGCATTACTTTTACGCCCATTTTTGAAAGCTTTTGAGCAATGTCGGATTTGCATCCGCATCCTTGTGGACTTTCCACTCTTACGCTTGATTCAACTTTTCCATCAACAATATCTACAACGGTAAAAAAATCGCAATGACCGAAATGGTCATCAACCATCTCCTCTCTTGTAGGAATTGCAAGCTTTATTGTAATTGTTTCTGCCATATCTGTTTACATATCAAAATTAAACTAAAAAGGATTATGCTAATCCGTTTTAGCGTGCATTGTATGCAAATAAGGATGAATTAGAATTCTTCCCTATATAGTTCGTCCAAATCCAGTAGACCCGCCTGTACTAAAGTAATTGGATTTACATCGGTTTTTATGACATCCGGCTCCATTAGAAACATTAGAACAATGGCTGAAGGTTGTGAGACTGGGAAAAGATATGCTCCTTTTTCAAAAATGGTCTTTTGTTTTTCTAACATCAGACATCTATGCGTATCGTCATAAACGAACTTCGCTTTCTCGCCAGGTTTTACAATAGGTTGCACCGCAGGCTTCCATTTTGGATTTTGAGCATACTGTCTCAATGTCATTTCCGAACCATTTGGAAGTAGGGTATACTTAATTCCATTATATTGCGCAATTTCCAAAATACGTTCGATATTTTTTGTAGTTGCTGGGATAACATATGCCTTAGGCCTTTCACGAACAATAAGAGGAACCTCGTAGTAGCGTACCGAATAGAGCGTATCTTTAAGTTTGGAGCCATCAACAAGACTGAAAATGGTACGGGAATATGTATACGCTTCCTTATTTTGGCCATGTCGAAGGACAAACTTACTGCGATCTTTGATAATGTACTCTTTATCAGAATTGCACATGCTTAAAAGTTTTTCCGTATTGTTAATTGCGTATTCAATAAGGGCATGAACGGCATAGAAATGTGTAAAGACGCGACGCTTAAACGATGAACTTCTCTGACAGCGATAGTTCGGTGTTTCCACCAAGAAGGAAGCGCTACTTCGAAGTGAGAAGTAATGTGAGGCGTGCAAAGGTGACTGATCGGAATATCCCGCTTGAGTATATTCCCAGTAACGCAATCCTACATCCACTCCACGTTTTTCGACATAATGCATCATTTCCTTTTGAAGTTCATTGAAATTATGGCTATTATTCTGGTTGCCTCCGATAGTAATTCCGGCATCATCCAAAAAACCTTCCTCATCTGCATAGTTACGTACGCTGTATTCATGCATATCTATTACTAGGTGTGGTTGAAATGCGTTGTAAACCCTATGTGTCGCTTTGACTTCTGGATTTTTTACAAGAAGATTATCTCTATTTAAGTCGTGCATCACGGATGTCCCTCGAATCCAAGCCTTCGTACCATCTGGATTCACCCTTGGCATAATAATGACGTTTACCTTATCGAGAATTTGCTTTCCATAAGTTGCGCACAACTGGGCACACATGGAAAGAGCAGCTTCTCCCGGAGAGTTTTCATTTCCATGAATTTCTGCATGAAGAAATACCATCGGACGATGTTCTTTTGAAAGGCACTCTCCAGCTTGTTCCAAAGAAAGTCCCTTTAGGTTCGATGTGGAGAATACAACCAATGGAATTTTCATACCTTCGGTCGAATATCCGGCATCATAAAGATACATCCTTTCGTTCGAGGCATTGAGTTTCAAAAGAAAATCTTCCATCTCGCGTTGAGTTGTATGTTCTACTGGAGATTTTCCTGCTCGAAAACCAGGAGATGTCAACACCTTTGGAAAGAGTTTTTGTAAATTTTCTACACAAAGACACTTTTCGATAACCTGATCGGTGTAGGCACTCGTAAGAATCGACTGTTGGTATCCTTTTTCCTCTTTTCTTCCAGGGTCAGCATTAATCTTTAGGGGCTTCTTTGTAACAACAAAGTTCTTCTTTAAGCTCAAATATCCATATCCTTTCGAGAGGAAATGGTAATTTCCAGGCTCAAGATTATAAACTCTTTGAGTTTGAGAGCCATTCTGTGTTTCGAAAATAGGTTTCAAAGCATTATTGGAAGGGGCAAATCCTGCATACACTTCAGTATTGACACCTTTCGGAGAAAAAAGTGTTGTTTTTATGCCATTGGCTGAAACTGCCCACGCCAAAAGAAGCAGGCCAAAAAGAATTGTTGTTTTTCTCATCGCAAAGAAATTTTAATTTGTATTACAAAAGTATCAAATAATTTCTAGAAGTATACATCCATAAGAGTAACTATTCAAGCCTTAAATACAGTCAATATTTTCTTTACAACTATAGTCTATCCTTGTCAAAAGTTGATAAAACGTGTTTATACTATAGAATGTTGAAGACATTATGAACAATAAGAAAACTTATCAGACACCACGAATTAAGGTGGTGTTTGATTTATCCCTAGCAAGTTGCTTCCCAGCATTGCCTGCTTCCGTTTCTTTAAGGTTCGCCCTCATTTCGCGGATTTCCTGAAATTCGTCCAGCACCACAATCAGCCTGTCGCTGTTTGTATGCACATTCTCCATCAACGAAAAGACATCCCCCAGGCACACCACACCATCAGCACCCGGCTGGAATGATATGTCTGTGGATCCAGTCATATAATTGAGTGAAACCGACGGAAACACACTAAAATGAGAAATTAGATGTCTGACCTTTTCCATAGGATGTACCTTGAAGAATTCCTTCAGGAGTTTGGCGGACAGATCCAATACTGACGTCGCCTGCTGCAGGTTGACCGTATTGCTTTTGCGACGTCTGCCCTTCAAAGCCTTGGCCACCACGCTGCTCTTGCAGAAGCGCCTAGGGCTAATTAGCACAAGATGATTGGCGCTTTAAACGAACTGCTCAATGTAAGCGACTTTCTCAATACGGTCAGTGAAGTATTCTTCTTCGACAATTGTCCCGAACTAGAAAGGGTTTTCTCCATTACGTATAATTTCGTTACGATGATTTTCCTAATGCAAATGTATGTATCTTTTTTTCGTTATTGCGAAAATCCCCTTGCAAGACAGAACTATCTCGCCATAAATCAATGTCATTGAATTATTGAGTGTTTTTCAATAAAGATTCTTTCTTTCAGCTGCCAGGAACTTACATGGATAGGCGGCTTAGTCATATCTGGTCTTCAGATGTCCAGGGAATTTGCAGTTGATGTATGTTCAGAATCTGTCATGCTGTAGCTTAGCGTATATAATATGTGTACCAATTTGGTACATTAAAATATTTTTCTTACTTTAGTGAAAACATTTTGGAATTATGGTAGTTGTAAGCAGCAGAGAATTCAGAGCGAACCAGAAAAAGTATTTTAATCTGGCTCAGAGCAACCTTGTGGTTATAAAGTCTCGCAATCACGGCAGCTATAAACTCGTCCCGGTGGATGATTCTGACTTTATCATGAATGAGACGGAGCTTTTGGCAAAAATCAACCGTGGAATAACTGAATATGAACAGGGCAAGGCCATTGCAATGGCCGCGGGAGAAACTTCTGAGGATTATCTTGCAAGGCTTTTGTCAGAATAGAGTTTGATGGAGTACAAAATCACATTCTCTTCTGACGCTCAGAAAGACCTGAAAAAACTTCAGAAGAAAGCTCCTCATGCTCTCCCTAAACTAGCAAAGCTACTTGATGAGTTAAGGGAACATCCCAGAACAGGGACAGGACAAGTAGAGCCTACTGGGCTGGAAGTTACTGGGACCTGGCATAGTCGACCCCCCTTGCTTTATATCAAAGTTTGCATACTCCTATATGTATGTAGCGCCGTATACGAGACCCGTACGTGCGGTGCAATGAGCGGCGCTAGGGGAGAAATCCCCTACGTCTACTCTATTCACACCCTGGCAGCCAGGGATGCGACATCGATCTCTCTTCGGCAAATGTCATTGAAATCCTTTTTTCTTACCGTGCTTTCAGGCATACCCTGAACGCAAGCTATAGCAATGAAAACATTGTCCGCAAGGTGCGCTAGCTGGAAAAGGAATTCTCCTGCACCCTGATGCCGTCCCAGATTACCGACATCTTTTATGCGAACTTCATCCAGTGGGCTTCAAGACACGGCTGCCTTCTCTGTGCAGTATCCCCGCTTTCTGAAGAACGTCTATACCTCTCATTATAGTACGTTTTGTAACATTGCATTTTTTCTAATTGAGATGCCGTTATGGTTGTGTCTTTTATGACATCGTCAAGGATAAGCCTTTGTATTTCAGGGAGTTCTTTTATGACATCTTTTAGGACATTGTATATTGTGACGTCAGTGAAATCAGTCCTAGATTTGCCAAACGCCCTTAATCTTGGAGTGAGCGGAATCAATATACCCATTCTCCTTCATCCATTTCACTGCACGGCGAATAGTAGTTTCGCCTAGGTTCAGTGTACTTTCCAACTCCTCGTATTTGATTCTCGGATTGCTTGAAATAGCATCATAAATAAGTTGGAAGGAGACTGAAGGGAACGGAACTTTTCCACCATTTTGGCGGTTTTTGATTCATTTTCCGCCATTTTTGGCGGTTTTTCTTCGTGAATGGCGGTTTTTGGACGTTGGAAAGTCAGGACAATCGTGCCATCCGCCCAGAT
>JAGHTK010000037.1 GCA_018065435.1 Candidatus Alistipes equi | reverse complement strand
TTCCTCAGCAGAACTATAGGAAGCTCCCGTCACAGCATCACTGATAGAATCAAGTGTTCGCTGACTATTTCCTACATTTTCTTTGGCATTTTCCACTAGTTTAGTAGCCTCAGCCTCACTTAGTTTTTGTTGGCATGAAGTTATGCCCAAAAGGACAAACGCAACAATTATAACAGTATGTTTCATTTTCTTATTTTATTTCAAAATTAACAATAATTGGACGATGATCAGAAGGATGCCAGAAATTAGAGATATTCTGCAGATTACGCACAGGCTTCGTATAAGTATCTGTAATTATATTTGCATCCTTAACCATTTTTAAAAGAGCTGGTGTTGCATAAACAAAATCAATGCGCTTTTCACCTCCAGTTGACGTAAAGAACGTTTTGGGATGAAATTCTTTAACAACATCCTTGTAAGGTGTTCCACTAAGAATATAATTATGAGTAAGATAACGAGTATCGTTAGCCTCAAAATTATAGACGTCTTTATCCAAGTATGAAATAGAATTGAAATCACCCATCATCATCCAAAGTTCCTTCTTGGCATTTTTATGCTGGAGAATGGTTTCCTGGCAAATATACTTCATCTCAATACTGCGGAAAATGTCACCTTCATGTTTTGCAGCACTTGCTTCACGTGATTTTTGGTCTTTAGGAATGCCATAGCCATATCCTTGGGGCCAGGTATGGAGAGTAACAATATTTATTGTACGACCATTGAACTTCAATTTAGACCATGAAGCACCATGGGCAACAATAGTATCCGCATTGCCAACAAGTTTTTTCTCCATCTCAATGGGATATTTTGACGTAATGAGTTGAGGATAGTTGTCTCTATGAGCACTGAGATAGACATATTTATGACCATATCGCTGAGCAAGTCTTTCCCAACGGCTGATGCATTCCTCCTCCGTTTCACGTTCACTATCGGCAGTATTGGTTTTGTAGAGTTTCTGAGCCTCACACCATACGCAGACATCGGGATTTTGCTGGCTAACCCAGTCTGTGAATCGTTTATAATCATCGGTTTGTCCATCCCACATTCCATTTTGCACATTCCAATAGAGAAGACGCAAGGGACTTGATTTTGCACTTGCCATTGTGCAGAGTGCGCACGCTACAATTAATAAAAGAATCTTCTTCATATGTGTTTATTTTTTGTATTGGTTCCACAATTCAAGGGCTTTGTTTTCAGCCGCTTCCATTATAGCACGTTCTCCCGGGCCCTTATCATTGATGCCGCAGAGATGAAGTACTCCATGAACAATAACACGCTGCAACTCTACTTCATAGGCAGCTCCAATCTGCTCACTATTTGAACGTACCGTATCAAGGCTGATAAAAAGATCACCACTAATGATATTGTCCTCTGTATAATCGAAAGTAATGATATCAGTATAGTAATCGTGCTGAAGGTATTGTCTGTTCACCTCCAGGATTTTTTCATCGTCGCAAAATATATAAGCCAAATCGCCTATTTTTTTACCATAAGTAGCAGCCACAGCCTTAAGCCATGCATTGTTGGCTCGTTTGGAGATGGCAGGCATCTTTATATTGAAGGCAGTATAACTAATCATCTTGCTGAATTATATCAAAAAGAGTTGGACCATTGGAAGAAAGACGAGGATTGGGCACTTTTCCAAGATGCTTATAAGCAAGTTCGGTAGCTTCTCTTCCACGTGGTGTACGTTTTATGAAACCTTCCATAATAAGAAATGGTTCGTAAACTTCTTCCACCGTTCCCTCATCTTCTCCGATACTTGTAGCTATCGTATTCAGCCCCACAGGACCTCCATTGAACTTGTCAATAATCGTACCTAGTATCTTATTGTCAATTTCATCCAACCCATAACGGTCAATATTAAGAGCCTCAAGAGCAAAACGGGCTATCTTGAGGTCAATTTTTCCCGTACCTTTAACCTGCGCATAATCACGTACACGGCGAAGAAGAGAGTTTGCTATACGAGGCGTTCCACGACTTCTACCAGCAATCTCAATAGCAGCATCATCGGTAATGTCCACCTTTAGCATCTTGGCAGAACGTTTTACAATGCGTTGCAAAACCTTTGCATCATAATACTCCAAATGAAGATTTATACCAAAACGAGCACGCAACGGTGCCGTAAGCAAACCACTACGCGTAGTTGCACCCACGAGAGTGAACGGATTAAGGTTGAGTTGAATACTGCGAGCAGCAGGACCTTTGTCAAGGAGAATATCTATCTTGAAATCTTCCATTGCCGAATAGAGATATTCCTCCACTACAGGTGAAAGACGGTGGATTTCGTCAATGAACAATACATCATGCTCTTCAAGTGACGTAAGAAGCCCAGCCAAGTCACCAGGTTTGTCAAGTACAGGTCCGGAGGTAACCTTGAACCCTACTCCCAACTCATTGGCTATGATATTACTCAAAGTCGTCTTTCCCAATCCTGGAGGGCCATGAAGCAACGTATGATCTAATGGTTCCCCACGATATTTAGCAGCCTCAACAAAGACTTTCAAGTTGTCAACCACCTTTGTCTGTCCGTTGAAATCGTCAAAGGACAGCGGACGGAGGGCATTTTCGTAGTCTCTGTCTGAATGTAAACCTACTTGTTCGCTTCTAATATCGAATGTATCTTCCATTCCTATTTTAAATAGAGAGTGATTATTTTTTCTTTTTCTTATCCGTAGAGAGAAGTTCCAGGGCTTTCAGGACTGCATCATTATCATCATACATAATTGCATAATATTCTGAAAGATCCCAAATATCACGTGCCGTGAGGGCCTTCACTAACTTAGCAACCTGCTGTTTTGTCTTAATACTGTCTGCCTCGTTTTCTGGTTTTACGTTTAGACGTGCACCCTTTGCGAAAATACTATCTATCACCTCGTCTGGAACGACATATTCTGCATTGAATTTCTCAAAATCGGTGTATTTGCTTCTCAATTCCGCACGATGCAGATCCTGATAATTCATGTGGTTCTCCAAAATACAATTCTTAAGGCTGAGGTTACGATAGCACTTTGTATATTTCAGAGTATCAAGTGGAATAAAATAGTCTGGCATAATACCACCTCCACCATAAACAACACGCCCCTTTTTGAGAGTCTTATATTTCAAAGAATCTGCAAAATGGATACTATCACGGTGCATCAACTCACCATCTTTCAGGCGATTCAATACATCTTCATTATATTCCTTAGACTTTCCTTTCTCATATGGTTTCTGGATGCAGCGTCCCACAGGAGTAAAATAATGAGACACCGTAACACGAATCATAGAACCATCAGGAAATGGAATAGGACGCTGCACAAGGCCTTTTCCAAAAGTACGACGGCCAACAATATAACCACGATCATGGTCCTGAATAGCACCACTTACGATTTCTGCGGCAGAAGCCGAATATTCATCCACCAAGACGACGAGATCACCCTTAAGGAACTTACCTCCTCCCTGAGCCTTATAGTCCTGATGAGGCACAGAACGACCATCTGTATAAACCAACAATGCATCTTTTTCAAGAAATTCGCTGGCCACTCCTACTGCCGCATCAAGATAACCACCGCCATTCTGCTGAAGATCAAGGATGAGACTCTTCATACCCTTATGCCGCAATTTCTCAATTGCCTCAACCAACTCTTTCTTAGTATCAACGGCAAAGTTGGTAATACGTATCAATCCTACACCTGGACGAATCATAAAACATGCGTCAACAGAATGCAATGGAATCTTATCTCGCACCACATTGAACTTCAATATTTCCGGAACATTTCTACGCACTATTCCAAGCTCTACCACAGTTCCTTTGGGACCACGGAGACGCTTCATTATTTCGCTCTGTTCCATCTTAACACCGGCAATTGCCGTATCATTGACCAATACAATTCGGTCACCTGGCAAAATACCAACTTTCTCTGAAGGGCCTTTGACAATTGTTTGAATCACCACAAGGGTATCACGCAAAATATTAAACTGTACACCGATACCCTCAAACTTACTATTCAAAGGTTCATTGAGTTTCTTTGTTTCCTCTGCTGTGCTATATGAAGTATGAGGATCCAGTTCTGAAAGCATACCCTTAATAGCCGCATCTGTCAGTTTTGCTTCATCAAGGCTATCAATATACAATGCCTTCAAGGCCATCTCCGCCATAGTAAGTTTACGAAGATTCTGTTCAGCCTTAGCAGAAAGGCGTTCCTGTGGAGGAGCCTGTCTTTGTTGCTGTTGAGGAAGTTGGCGTTGAGCATAGATACTGCTACAAAGCATCAAGGTCAAAAGTATGATTATCTGTTTCATTTTTCTGAGGGTTTGGGTAAATATTCTGTTACATCTTCACCATAGGAGATAAGTTCACGTATAGCACTTGAGCTTATACAACCATATTTATTCTCAGTAAAGAGGAGAATTGTCTCTATACCAGTAGACTGCTTGTTTAGGTCTGCAATATCACGCTCGTATTCAAAGTCACGAACGGAACGAAGACCACGCAGTATGAAGTTTGCATTCACCTTCTTCGCAAAGGTAATAGTCAATGTATCATAAGCCATTACCTCTATGCGCGAATCATTTTTATAGAGTGCCTGGATAGCCTCTACACGCTTTTCAACAGGAAACAACGGCTTTTTGTCTGCATTGACGCCAATACCAATAATAATTTTATCAAAAAGAGGCAGAGCTCGTCTTACCACACTATCGTGGCCAATAGTAAACGGGTCAAAACTACCGGGGAATATAGCTATTCTTTCCATGATTCTTATCCTTCTATAAAATCTTCGTCAGGGCGGTCTTCCTCTACCACCAGATTGTCAATAATGAAGTTCTGGCGCTCCAAGGAGTTCTTGCCCATATAATAACCCAACAAATCATTCACCTGATCATCCTTATGAAGAGTGACCTGCTCCAGACGCATTTCAGGGCCAATAAAGTACTTGAATTCGTCGGGTGAGATTTCTCCCAATCCTTTGAATCGAGTAATTTCCGGATTCGGACTTAACTCCTTAACTGCCTGCAAGCGTTCCTGTTCTGTGTAGCAATAGCGAGTCTCAAATTCAGAGCGACCATTACTCTTTTGATTTTTAAGAATAGCCGCACCGGCCGCATCTGCTGAAATTTTCACGCCATCGGTTTTACGAGGCATCTTTTTCTTATTTCTCACACGGAAAAGCGGTGTCTGGAGAATATACACATGACCTTTCTTCACTAATTCCGGGAAGAACTGCAGGAAGAACGTAATCATGAGCAAGCGAATGTGCATACCATCCACATCTGCATCGGTAGCTACAATTACCTTGTTATAGCGCAATCCATCAAGTCCGTCTTCAATATTCAATGCTGCCTGCAGAAGATTAAATTCTTCATTTTCATAAACTACCTTTTTGGTAAGCCCATAGCTGTTCAGCGGTTTACCTCGAAGACTGAACACGGCCTGAGTAGCCACATTTCTACTTTTAGTTATTGAACCACTGGCTGAAAGGCCCTCGGTAATAAAGATGGAAGATTCCTCTCGCAAGTCACCCTTTGCATCATTGAAATGGATGTGGCAATCACGCAACTTGCTATTGTGAAGGCTGACTTTCTTCGCCCTCTCCTTTGCCAATTTCGAAACGCCAGCCATAGCTTTGCGCTCACGCTCCGACTCAACGATTTTCTGCTGAATAATTTCAGCAACATTAAGGTTCTTATGAAGATAGTTATCAACATTTTCTTTGATAAAATCGCCCACAAACTTGTTCACGCTTACTCCCGATAAGGGGAAAGGCTTCCCCTTGCTATCCTTATCAGGTGCCATGGAAAGCGAACCCAACTTAATTTTTGTCTGGCTCTCAAAGACAGGTTCAATCACACGAATAGCTATAGCACCCACCAATCCATTACGGATGTCCTGATATTCGTAATTCTTACCAAAATATTCTTTTATCGTACGAGCAATATGCTCCTTGAAAGCACTTTGATGGGTTCCGCCTTGAGTAGTATGCTGACCATTGACGTAAGAGTAGTATTCTTCGCCATACTGCTGCTTCACATGAGTAAAGGCTATATCTATTCCTTCTCCCTTGATATGGATGATAGGGTACAGTATGTCTTGCGTAATATTGTCCGTCAACAAGTCTTCCAAACCATTGCGGCTTAATATGCGTGCTCCATTATTATAAATGGTAAGGCCTGTATTTAAGTATGTATAGTTGCGAAGCATGAAGTCGATGAATTCCTTATGGAACTTGAACTTACGGAATAATTCCGGATCTGGCTCAAAATAAATATAAGTGCCATTTTCCTCATCCGTATCGCCATAGTTATCTTCCTTCAGAATACCTTTTTCAAATATGGCCTCATGATACTTTCCTTCACGGTAACTGCGAGCTACAAAACGCTGACTTAGAGCATTGACAGCCTTCAAACCGACACCATTCAATCCAACACTGGCAGTAAAGACAGCCGTATCGTATTTTGCACCAGTATTCAACTGGGACACGGCAGGAATAAGACTTCCCAAAGGTATTCCACGACCATAATCGCGCACTGAAGCACTAAGTTCGTCCTTTATCTCTATATCGAGACGCTTACCAAAACCTTCATTAAATTCATCAATACTGTTATCGATGGTTTCCTTCAGAAGAACGTAGATACCGTCATCTTCGTGCGAGCCATCTCCCAAACGTCCAATATACATACCTGGACGCAAGCGAATGTGCTCCACATCATTAAGATGTCGGATTTTACCCTCGTCGTAATTAACGTCTGGCTTTACTTCAGCATTAACTTCCGATACATCAAGAATTTCATCTTGCTCACTCATATTATCTGGCATGTAATTATATTCAACTTCTTTTATTTCAGCATTTTCTTAAAACAACGTCTGCGACGCGTGTAGTCCGTTTCAAAGTAATCCCACATCTTCTGCACAGCGGTGTTAAGTTCCAACTCAGGATTACTTTCACAATACTTGTAGCCATTCTGTATGTAAATAGGCAGCAAGTCTGTAAACAACAGAGCATTGACGCCTTTATTCTGATATTCAGGCTTTATTGCCACGAGGAGCAAATCCAGCGTATCAGGATGTTTACCCCTCAGCACACGCAACAGATGATACCAACCTAAAGGAAATAATTTACCTTTGGCTTTCTGCAAAGCCACAGACAAACTGTCCATACTGATACCCACGCCAACAAGTTCCCCTTCAGAAGTTTCTATCAGCGACACCATTTCCAAGTTCAGCAATCCCAGATAGGTCTTTACGTATTCATCAATCTGCTTCTGCGTCAGCGACACGAAACCAAACAAGTCCTTGTAGCCCTCATTAATAAGATCAAAGATACGCTGACCGTAGTTTTTCTCCTTCAGCATCTTTTTGCTCGTGATTTTCACACTTCGCAAGCCAAATTTCTTCTGAACGATTTCACCTATACGGACCATTTTCTCTGGCACTTTGTCTGGCACAAGCAGGCGGAACTCCACCCAGTCGGCAGCCTTCTCCATACCCAATTTCGCCATATGGCTTGCATAATAAGGATAATTATAAATGGTTGCCATGGTGCCTATCACATCAAAACCTTCAACCAGCATACCCTCTGCATCCATATCAGTAAAGCCCAGAGGACCTTCTATATTGTCCATGCCATGGCTTTTCCCATACTCTTCAACAACTTCAATGAGCGCCTTGCTCACATCTGTATCATCCACGAAATCAATCCATCCGAAACGAATGGTTTTCTTCTCCCACCGCTCATTGGCCCTATGATTGATAATGGCAGCAACACGTCCTACCACCTTGTCGTCCTGATAAGCCAGGAAGTACTCCGCATCACAAAAATCCATGGCAGGATTCTTACTGGAGAATGTGTTGAGCATGTCCTCGTAGAGATCGGGGACAGAACATTTGTTATCTTTGTACATTTCGTAGTTGAAGCGTATGAATTTCTTCATCTCGGCCTTTGAAGCTACTTTCTTGATGACAGTTTTCATTCTAATTTCTATAGTTTGGAGGCAAGCGCCCACTCGGGTCAATTTATAATAACGTACAAAGATAACAAAAATGTCAGAATTTTCACGAGATTAGACCAAAAAGTTATTTTCATCCCACCAATTTCCTTGTCAATTTCCTCTATGGAAAAAGAAAAACAGGCTCGAAAAACCATCTAATTTCCATCACAGTCAAAATTATTTTCTGGCACAGTGGAAATATCCGGAAAACCACGGTGAAAATTTCTTCGTGGCACAGTAGAGATTTATTTTCACCGCAGTCAAAATCTACAAGAACGAAAAACGGCCTCCAAAATGAAAAAAAACTACAAAAACCACACATTTTTATAGCAAAAGGCAGCACAACCTAAAGTACACGAAATATGTAGAATAAGCTATCAAAAAAGCCCTTTTTGTACTGGCATTTCAAAATATTTGTGCACATTATTAAAAAAAATACAAAAAATCTTTGTCAAGTCATTTGGTTAGCGTACTTTTGTAAAGTAATATGCGAAATTGTATACAAATTAAAATATTGAAAAATGAAAAAATTCTTGTTTTCTTTAGTTGCAGGCTTGATGCTTTGTGCACCAGTTGCAAATGCACAGGAGAACTGTGGTGGCTCATGCTGCCCTAAATCAGCTCCTTATCTTTTCGTAGGTGTTCAGGGCGGTGCCCAGACAACATTTACAAATGCAGACAACATGAAGTTGATCATGCCTTACGGTGGTATTTACTTCGGAGGTTATTACAACAATGTAGTAGGTGCCCGTATCCACGGAAGTGGCTATCGCGCCAAAGGTAGCGTTAAGGAATTAGGCCAAAACTACTATTACAACTATTACACTGCCGACGCTGACTTGTTGTTCAACATTTCTAACTTGTTCTGGAACAAGAACTGCCACTTCGTAAACCTCGTGTTGATTGGTGGTGTAGGTTTGAACTACGCATGGCACAACAACGACTTCAACGCTATTGCAACTGCCAACCCTAGCATTGCCGGCATCAACAACCTTACAGCATGGCCATCTTCTACACTTGGCCACAACTTCCGTGCAGGTGTGCAATTGGATTTCAACATTGCACGTCACTTCGGCGTAAACCTCGAAGTAACAGCAAACAACATGAGCGACAAGTTCAACTCTAAGTATTCCAACAAGAACGACTGGATGCTCAACGCTGGCATAGGCCTTACTTACAAATTTGCTTACAAGAAGAAGGCACCAGCTCCACTCCCAGCACCAAAACCTGCTCCTGCTCCTGCACCAAAGCCTGCTCCTGCTCCTGCACCTGCACCAAAGCCTGCTCCTGCACCTGCACCAAAACCAGAACCAGCTCCTGTTGTTAAGGAAATCAAAGAGAACATCTTCTACAACATCCGCTCTTCTGCTGTTACAAAGACAGAAATGGAGAAAGTTGAGCGTGTAGCTAAGTTCTTGAAAGAGAACCCAACTGCAACTGCAGAAATCGTAGGTTACGCTGACGTTAAAACAGGTAACCCAACTATCAACTTGAAGTATTCTCAGCAGCGTGCTAAGGACTTGAAGAACATCCTTATTAGCAAATATGGCATTGACGCAAGCCGCGTTACCTCAAGCGCTAAGGGCGACACCGTTCAGCCATTCGCAGAGAACGAAAAGAACCGTGTATCTATCGTTACAGGTACTACAAAGAAATAATCTTTGATTAAACAAATAAATAAAAGTCGTGTTGGTGAAAACTGACACGACTTTTTCATATTTAATTATATTTGCTTACCTTTGCATTACAAAGCGTAGAAACGAATAAAAATGACAGAAAATCTGAAAGAGAAACTGAAAGATTATGAGATAATGGCCCCCGTGGGCTCATGGGAGTGCCTTGCTGCCGCATTCAAAGCCAGGGCTGATTCCATCTATTTTGGTGTGGAAAGCCTGAACATGCGTTCTCACTCTGCCGCACATTTCACTTGTGATGACTTATGCAATATAGCACAGCAATGTCAAGAACACGGAGTTAAGAGTTACCTGACGGTAAACACCATTATGTATCAGGAAGATCTCGAACTCATGCATAATATTTGTAACGCAGCAAAAAACTCCGGCATTTCTGCCATCATTGCTAGCGATGTTGCCGTGCTTCAGTATTGCAAGCAAATAGGACAAGAAGTACACCTTTCCACCCAACTGAATATCAGCAACATCGAGGCACTTAAATTCTATGCACAATATGCAGACGTAGCCGTGCTTGCACGCGAATTAAACGTCAACCAAGTAGCATCTATCAGTCAACAAATTGAAGAACAAAACATCTTAGGGCCTTCTGGTAAAAAAGTACGCATAGAAATGTTCTGCCATGGAGCTTTGTGCATGGCTATCAGCGGGAAATGCTACCTAAGCCTCAATAATTTAGGATACAGCGCAAACCGAGGAGCATGCCTTCAAGTATGCCGACGCTCTTATACCGTACGCGACCGAGAAACAGGGCTCGAACTTGACGTTGACAACAAATATATCATGAGCCCCAAAGACCTCAAGACCATACGTTTCCTTGATAAAATGGTACATGCAGGTGTCAAAGTCTTCAAAATCGAAGGACGCGCACGAGGCCCTGAATATGTTTATACGGTTACACAATGTTACAAAGAAGCCCTTGAAGCCGTCATGGTAGACACGTTCACCGAAGAGAAAAAAGACGCCTGGGACGCTCGTCTGAAAACCGTCTTTAACCGTGGATTCTGGGACGGCTACTACCAAGGACAGACGCTTGGCGAATGGAATAAAGAGTACGGTTCTTCTGCTACCGAACGCAAAGTGTACGTTGGCAAAGGCGTCAAATACTTTTCAAATATTGAAGTTGCAGAATTTGAAATACTTGCATCAACAATTAAAAAAGGTGACAGACTGATGGTCACCGGCCCAACTACTGGCATAGTTTATTTCACCGCTGACGAAATACGCTATAACCTCAAGCCCGTTGAAGTGGCAGAAAAAGGGGCCCGAGTATCTATGAAAGTTAGTGAAAAAATACGCCCTTCTGACAAACTTTTCAAGATTGTAGCAGCCGAAGAGGTAACAAAAGCACCTCGCGAATTATAAATTATTATTGTAAAGGTTGTTTAATTTCATTTTTTTCATATCTTTGCATCATTAAATAGCATTATCAGTATCCTCATTATGGATTCAGACAAACTTGCATCTCTTTTTTCTGACACAGTTGCTACGTTATCCGATTGCTCGGAAATGAAAGAAAAAGGATTCTTTCATGAATATCGCGAGAGCGATCCTCTCCCTTCAGCAAAGACGCTTGAGGAAATCGTTGATTTGTGCCGATCCATCTTCTTTCCTGGATTTTACGGTCGATCCTCTATCAATAAGCACACACTGAAATATACCATTGGGGTTTCAGTGGAGCGTCTTCACAATCTGCTTATCAAGCAAATTGCTGCCGGGTTGTGTTTCACCACAAAAACAAAACAAGGTGAAAGCAATGAACCTTTTTACAAAAAGGCAGAAGAGATTGCCACAAAACTACTTCAAGAACTTCCCAATATACGCAAGACGTTGGAAACCGACGTAATAGCAGCTTTTAATGGCGATCCTGCTGCTGACAATGTCAGCGAGATCATTAGTTGCTATCCTGTCATCAAAACCTTGATAAACTATCGTGTAGCCCACGAACTATTCAAACTGGAAGTGCCTCTAATCCCTCGTATGCTCACGGAAATGGCACATAGCGAAACTGGTATTGATATTCATCCAGGAGCACAAATAGGTAATTATTTTACAATTGACCATGGCACAGGCGTTGTCATCGGTGCCACATGTATTATTGGAAATCATGTAAAACTCTATCAAGGCGTGACTCTGGGGGCCAAGAGTTTCCCACTTGACGAAGAAGGAAATCCCGTCAAAGGCATCCCTCGTCACCCAATCCTGGAAGACAATGTAATTGTATATTCCAACGCTTCTGTATTGGGCAGAATAACAATTGGCAAAGGAACCATAATCGGAGGTAACGTCTGGGTAACTGAGAATACCGAACCGGGGAGTATTATCGTACAAGCCCAAAAAGAAAGCAAAAATAATAGCATAAACCTCTCTGAATCATATTAATCAAAGAGGGCTTTAATCTTAAAATTAATGGAAAATTTCAAGCTCATTGCAAAGACATTCCAAGGACTGGAAAACGTATTGGCACAGGAATTGGAAGAAATCGGTGCAGTAAACGTTGAACAAGGTAATCGTGTTGTCTATTTCGAAGGCGACAAGGAAATGATGTACCGTGCAAATTTCGAACTCAGAACAGCAGTAAGAATTTTGAAACCTATCGCCACTTTTGAAGCTGTAAACGCCGACGAAGTGTATGACGCTGTCAAAAATATAGATTGGACACAACACTTAGATTTAACGACAACCTTCGCTGTAGACTCTGTGGTTTACTCTGAGGAATTCCGAAACTCAAAATTCGTATCTTACAAAGTTAAAGATGCCATTGTGGATTTCTTCCGAGAGAAAACTGGCAAACGGCCCAACATCAGTGTCGCTACACCTGATATACGCTTCAACATGCACATTGCAGAGAAAAGCTGCACCTTGAGCCTTGACTCTTCCGGCGAGAGCCTGCATAAACGTGGCTATCGTCAAGCTACTGTGGAAAGCCCGATTAACGAAGTCTTGGCAGCAGCTATGATTCTCATGACTGGCTGGAAAGGCGAATGCGACTTTATTGACCCAATGTGTGGTTCAGGCACAATAGCTATTGAAGCAGCCTTGATTGCCCGGAATATAGCTCCGGGTATATTCCGTAAAGGCTACGCGTTTGAGAAATGGAAGGACTTCGACCCTAAGATGTTGGAGAAAATCTATAATGACGAAAGCAAGGAACGTGAATTTTCTCATCACGTCTATGGATACGATCAAGACTTTTCGGCTATCAATGCAGCCACTCAAAATGTTAAAGCTGCAGGCTTAACGAATGAAATAACATTAGCTGCACAACCATTCCAGAAATTTACTCAACCAGCAGAGAAATCCATCATCGTCATGAATCCTCCTTACGGTGAGCGTATTTCTTCTCCAAACTTGCTCAGCCTATATCGCACCATCGGTGAACGACTCAAGCATCAATTCATAGGCAATGATGCATGGATTATCGGATATAGAGAAGAAACATTCGATCAAATCGGCCTTAAGCCTAGTATTAAGATTTCACTTTATAACGGTTCTCTCAATTGTGAGTTCTGCAAGTATACCATTTTTGATGGTAAAATGAATGATTTCCGTGCTCAAGGTGGTGTAGTTAAGACAGATAGCGAACGCAAACATAATGCAGAACGCAAACATCTGAAACCACGACATGAAAATACTCGCATGAATGACAGAGGTGAGGATTATGACAGCGAAATACCAGATTACATCATTCGCCGCCACAATGAATTTATGGCCAACCAAGCTCGTGAAGCACGACGCAACAAGTTTGATGAGGAGCGCGAATCAAAAGGAGATAATGATAAACCACGCAAGAACTTCCGTCAAGACCATAGTCATGGACACAGCAACTACGGAGGCGAAGCCAAAAACTCGGACAATAGAAGATTTGCATCACAAGACAAAAACAACTTCAACAGAGAAGGCAGAGATAGAAAAAATAATAATTTCAAAAATGACTTCAAACCTCGCAAAGGAGGTTTCCCACGCCGTGATAGAAACAACTAAACACTCAATTTTCACATTGTCAATATGCTTGTTGGCAATTCTCCCTTGTATGGCTCAGCAAAAAACATTCACGCTTGAAGATGTTATTCCAGGTGGTAAGAATTATGCGAAATACCAGACAGAGAACATGCAACTTTCGTGGTGGGGAAACCAATTGGTCAAAACAAAAAGAGACACTTGCTTTCTCTATACTCCCAAAGGGCAATGGAAGACATTGTTCACTCTTAAGGACATCCAGAATCAATATAATATGATAACTTCACTTTCCCGCATGGCATTCGCCACAGACGGTAAACCAGAAGTTAAATTCATACATCCGGCCTTCATTCTTTCCTATAACTGGAAAACAAAGACAATCATCAAAGCAGATGAACTGCAAGAAGACATGAGTCATGAGGACTACTGCCCTGCTTCTCATGCTATTGCCTACAACTACCAAAACAACCTGTATATAGATGTTCTCAACGGGAAACGTAAAATGCAAGTTTCTACAGACGGCTCTCATGATATCGTTTATGGTCAAAGCGTTCATCGGAACGAATTCGGCATTGACAAAGGTACTTTCTGGAGCCCCGACGGAACTCAATTGTGCTTTTATCGCATGGATCAAAGCATGGTCCCTGATTACCCATTGGTAGACATCTCCACACGTATAGCTACAATTCAGCCCACAAAATATCCTATGGCTGGTACTGAAAGCCACAAAGTAAGCATGGGAATTTTCAACCTGAAAACCCAACAAACCGTATGGCTTCAAACCGGAGACAATACCGACCAATACTACTGTGGAATAACCTGGAGTCCTGATTCAAAGAAAATCTACTTATACAATTTAAATAGAGATCAGAACCATGCCAAGCTACTGCAATTTGATGCTAACAGCGGAAAACTGGAAAAAACACTCTTTGAAGAGCATCATGAAAAGTATGTTCAGCCTCAGCACGGACTTACATTCCTCCCATGGGACAACGAAAAATTCATTTATTGGAGTGAAAAAGACGGTTATGACCATCTTTACCTCTATAGCCTTAAAGAAGGACAGACCATCCGGAAAATCACTGATAACAATTTAGGAGTTATAGTGGATTTACTTGGCTTTAATGCCAAAGATAAGAGTATTATAGTTAATTGTACAGGTGCATCTCCCATACAACACAATTTGTACCGTATCAATTTGAAAGACTGCAAAAGCACGCTTTTAGGTAATTCAACGGGAGTTCATCGAGGCTTTCTATCTGCAGACGGATCATTAGTTATAGATACATGGACCTCTCCGACTGTGCCCCGAAAGATAGACCTTATCAATACATCCACAGGAAAAAGCAGTAATCTTCTTACAGCTGCTGATCCATGGAAAAACTTTAACGTTCCCGAAATTTCATCAGGAACCATCAAAGCCGCAGACGATAGTACTGACCTTTACTATCGCCTCATCAAACCCATCAACTTTGACAAGAAGAAAAAATATCCTGCCGTAGTCTATGTATACGGAGGACCACATACACACTTGGTAGATGCTTCTTGGGGATACATGTGCCGAGGTTGGGAACTTTACATGGCCTCTCTCGGATATGTTGTCTATGTCATCGACAATAGAGGTTCCAACGAGCGCGGCTTGGCTTTTGAGAATGTTACATTCCGCCATCTAGGAAAAGAAGAAATGAAGGACCAGATAAAAGGTGTTGAGTTTTTGAAATCACTCACATTTGTTGATTCAAATAGAATTGGCGTACATGGTTGGAGTTTTGGCGGATTCATGACTACCAATCTTATGCTAACATACCCTGACGTTTTCAAAGCAGGAGTAGCTGGCGGACCTGTTATCGACTGGCAATATTATGAAATTATGTACGGTGAACGTTACATGGACACTCCACAAAGCAATCCTGAAGGATATAAAGAAAACAACCTCCGCCTTCGTGCCGGAGATCTAAAGGGGCGTTTGCTGATCATCTTTGGTTATAACGACCCCGTATGTGTCCCTCAGCACACTCTGTCGTTTATTCGAGCTTGTGAAGATAAAGGCACCCATCCCGATCTTTTGACTTATCCTGGCGATGAGCACAACATGATAGGACGCGACCGCGTTCATCTCCACGAACATATAACACGATATTTTGAAGAACATCTAAAATAAAAACATATAAACCCTACAGTTCTCATGAAAAAAATACTCCTTTTAGGCAATGGTGGACGCGAACATGCTATTGCATGGAAAATAGCCCAAAGTCGACGTCTTGAAAAACTCTATTTAGCTCCGGGCAATCCTGGTATGGCTTCACAAGGAGAATTAGTTGATCTCAACATCCTTGATTTTCCTGCCGTAGCAGATTTCGCAAAAAAACAGCAAATAGACATTATTGTTGTTGGCCCCGAAGTACCTTTAGTAGAAGGCATTGCAGATTATTTTCAAGAAAATGCCCCTCAAATAGCTGTAGTCGGCCCTAGTAAGGAAGGTGCTCAACTTGAAGGAAGCAAAGATTTTGCCAAAGAGTTTATGAAACGCCATAACATCCCTACTGCCGTTTATCAAACATTTAATGGTACCAACATTGAAGAAGGTATTGCTTATCTGGCTACTCAAAAAGCCCCTTATGTACTTAAGGCAGACGGCCTTTGCGCTGGAAAGGGTGTACTCATTATTGATAATCTTGCAGAAGCCCAGCAAAAATTCAAAGAAATGCTTTCTGGCATGTTTGGGAATGCATCTGCAAGCGTTGTAGTAGAACAGTTCCTTTCTGGTATAGAGTGTTCTGTTTTCATCATTACCGATGGTGCCGGCCACTACCAAATACTTCCTGAAGCAAAGGATTACAAGCGTATTGGTGAACATGACAAAGGACTCAACACTGGTGGTATGGGTAGCGTTTCACCTGTTTGCTTCGCAACTCCAGAATGGATGAAGAAAGTAGAAGAACGCATCATCAAACCAACCGTAGAAGGTCTTATAGAAGAGAAAATAGACTATAAAGGATTCATTTTCTTCGGTCTGATCAATGTAGAAGGCGAACCTTATGTAATTGAATACAATTGCCGCATGGGCGACCCTGAAACAGAAAGTGTCATGCCACGACTAAAGAGCGACCTCGTAGAGTTATTAGAAGGAGTTGCCGAACAGAATCTACATGAAAAACAGGTTGAATTCGATCCTCGCTCTGCAGTTAACGTAATGCTTGTTTCCGGAGGCTATCCTGAAACTTACAAGAAAGGTTATGCTATTACAGGTACTGAGGACGTGAAAGACAGCATTGTTTTCCACTCAGGCACAACCATGAAAGACGGCCAGTTAGTTTCAACAGGTGGACGCGTTATCTCTGTAACATCCTATGGTGATGACAAAGACCAGGCACTTGCTAAATCCATGGAAGGAGCTAAACTCATTCAGTTTACAGATAAATACTATCGTCGTGATATTGGACAAGACCTTCAGTAAGCATTAAAACATACTTACATTGTCAATCCCCTTGTGAAAGAGACATAATCTCACAAGGGGATTTTTAGTGATTACTGCTTAAACACATACAAATCAATAATGCAAAGACTGCATTTCAGAAAGAAAAACCCTTTCTTATTTTACAGGTGAATTTATGCTATCTTTATAGTAGAATTTTGAAAAAATGGATAGCTGCTGTCCATAGCATCACAGACTTTTATGCCTAATTATTATAGTGGAGCCACACTTTTTCAAACAATTTATTAAATAAAAATTTTGACTACGGTGAAAATAAATTTCCACTGTGCCAAGGAGAAATTTTCACCATAAGTTTAAAAATATTTTCACTGTGCCAGAAAATAATTTCCACCGCAGTCAAAATTTACCTAAACAACGGATAAGAACTCGCTTTTGCCTTGATGCGCTCATAAAAGTTCATCAATGGCACATCAACTTTATTCCACAGCCACTGACGAGGTTTGTCTGCCACGATGCCTAAAACGCAGAAAATGAGTACCACTACAAAAAGGGTAGCTACAAAAAGTCCATGCTGCATATTGCTATTCAAGTATTGAATCAACTTTCGGAAATGGGGTATAACCTGTGGATGCATCTGTAACAGGAAAATTCCGAAAGTACCCTTAGCTAACGTATTGATTACATTACTCTGTAGCTTAATCTTTGTGAAGAACAAGAAGAAACAAACCGCGCCATAAAGCTGTATAGGGTTGTTCAATGCAAACAAGCTCATCTTGTAGGGATTGTTCATTCGCCACAATGCTATGGCAGTATTGACAACGACGTAAATAACAAAATGAGAAGCATCAACCTTCCAACTTCTGTTTGTTAACCAACATTGATGAAGACGCAGGAATCGCCCAATAACATATAAAAGAATCAGTGAAACAAAAGAATAGCCATCATTGAATTCCTTGCAATAGCGTTCACTCCATCCAAGATACGAAGAAGCTGCAAAAAGAAGGATTATAAATGTGCCCAGTTCAAAACGCGTGCTGTTTTGGCAAAAAGAATTAATCATTGGCGCAAACAGCATGAGAATCAAATAAGAAGGAATAAACCAGTTAAATCGGGTGAGAATAAGAAATGCATCACCCAGATACTTCCACTTTACCAGGGGGTGATCAATGACCAAACCGACAAGAAAAATGATTCCTAATATGGCCAAAGAGAAGAACAAAATCTGAAAAAGAAAGGCACATACAGCCCTGAACTTAGGTTTGATGGAAAAATATCCCGAGATAAGAATAAACAAATTCACACCTATGTAGGTAAAACTCTGAAGGCCAAAACGCATAGTAATCCAAAATGGCTCCTCGTTATAAGCTGCAATCTTGGGACGTCCCAAAGAGAAGAAGTTTGTATGAGTGAACACAATTAGAAACATTGCCACTAGGCGTAGTAGTTCAATATTGGATTGTCTTTGTTTAATATCAGCCATAGGTTTTAGTTATAAGCATGAATAAATGATAAACATTAATAGTAAAACCGTTACAAGAACAGTAAGGGAGATCCAGAGAAACCGCAGCCATTCATATCTTTTCTTAAGTTGCTTTGCATCAGCGAACAAAACATGATAAGACAACAATGCATACAGAACCAAGACTATCGGAATTAGAACTCCACTAACAGCATATATAACAACATACGTACTAATGCCGGATTTTGCAGCAAACAATTCCGCAAAATGTGCTAAGATTCTATAACCACCTCCCATGAAGATTGTTCAATCAAGGAACGAATTGACTAAAAGTTAATCGAATTCATGATTTTTTCCACAGCTCCGGCTTCATTTTGGATGTACTCCTGAGCCTTAATACCTGCAGCATCATGGAATGCCTTGTCAAGAGCAAATTGATTCATTAGTTTCTCATAATCTGCACTTGATTGTATTTCAAAAGTGGCACCTTCTTTTAAGAGATATTGTACCTCACGGAAATTCTTATTGTTAGGTCCAACAATGGTTGGAACGCCATATACAGCCGCTTCAGGAACATTATGAATGCCCACACCAAAGCCTCCACCGATATAAGCCGTTCTTCCGTAACGATAGATTGACGACAGTTTGCCATAGCAGTCAATAATCAAGCAATCAGCATTGACAACGGTTTCATCAGAAGCCTGAGTGAAACGTACAGAAGGACGCTGCAGTTTGCTTTCAATTTCCTTAAGATGAGCCTCTGAAACCACATGCGGTGCCAAGATGAGCCTCTGCTCTGGATGACTATTGAAATAATCAATGATGATGTCTTCATCAGGTGGCCACGTACTGCCTGCCACTAAGATATTATCAACATCCTTGCCGGCAAACAGCTGAGCAGCAGGAACCTCAGGAGCTTTATCACGTATTTCAAGAACACGGTCAAAGCGCGTGTCGCCTACCACAGTAACATCTGTAATGTTTATCGTTTTCAAAAGATCGCGCGATACTTCATTCTGCACATAAAAGTGAGAGAAGCACTTCAGCATTCTAGCATACATAAAACCATAAGGCTTGAAGAAAGCTTGATCAGGGCGGAATATGCTGGCCACACTATACAAAGGGATGTTACGCTTTTTGAGTTTATAGATATAATTTGCCCAGAATTCATACTTGATGAAAAATACCATTTCTGGATTTACCATCTTAATGAATTTCTCAGAATTATAGAACACGTCCAAAGGCAAGTAGCATACAATCTCCGCTCCTTCATAATTCTTGCGTACCTCATAGCCTGAAGGAGAAAAAAAGGTGAGCACAATCTTGTATTGTGGATACTGCTCACGGATTTTTTCAATTAATGGACGTCCCTGCTCAAACTCACCAAGTGATGCTGCATGAAACCAAATATACTTTGCTCCCGGAACCAACTTTTCCTGAAGGATGGAAAATGTTTGTCCATGACCTTTCACCAGAAGTTTTGCCTTCTTGTTAAAGAGAGAAGCTATACGCAGTATAAGTCCGTAAATTAAAATGAATAGTGAGTACATTATCCTAATGCATTTATAGCGGATTGAATTCTGTTAAGTGTTTCTTCTTTGCCCAAAAAGGCTGTCAATTCATACATATCCGGACCTTGTCCTGTACCAACCAAGGCCACACGCCATGCATTCCATGGACGTTTACCTGTTTGCTCCACCCAAGGATCAACAGCAGCCTTTTGGCTTTCCACGCTAAAATCGGTCAAACCTGACAATACGACTGCCAATTCCTGCATGTCAGCCGCTGTATCTTCCTTCCAGTTCTTGCGTACAAACTTATCTTCCTTATCATACTCAGGAGCAACAAAGAAGAATTTTGCTAAAGGCCACAAGTCGCTGACGAAACTGATATTTCGCTTTTTCTTGTTATTGTCGTTATCAACATATTCAATCACTTTTGTCTTCATCATCTCAACCACCTGAGCTTCACGTTCAGGGGTAGATTCTATGCCGTTCTCCTTAAGTATCTTATCAAAGGCTGGCGTCCAAGCCATATTGTCCTGCTGAAGGAGATACTGATGATTGAACCATATACCTTTCTGATAGTCAAAACGTGCACCGCTTTTACTACACTTGCTCAAATCAAACAAGTTCACCAACTCATCCATGGTCATTATTTCCTGATCATTACCAGGATTCCAACCCAGCAAAGCCAAGAAGTTTACAACAGCCTGTGGAAGGTAGCCCTTTTCTCTGTAGCCAGAAGAGATGTCGCCACTTTTGGGATCATGCCATTCCAGAGGGAATACAGGGAAACCCAATTTATCACCATCACGCTTTGACAGCTTTCCGTTGCCCACAGGTTTCAGCAATAATGGCAGGTGAGCAAAACGTGGCATTGTGTCAGCCCATCCAAAAGCTTCATACAAAAGGACATGAAGAGGGGCTGAGGGCAACCACTCCTCACCACGGATGACATGAGTTATTTCCATCAAATGATCATCCACGATATTTGCCAGGTGGTAAGTAGGTAGCTCATCTGCACTCTTGTAGAGCACTTTATCATCCAAGATAGAAGAATTGATGCTAACGTCACCACGAATAATATCCTGAACGTGAATCTCTCGTCCTGGCTCAATCTTAAATCGCACCACATATTGCTTTCCTTCAGCAATAAGCGCATCTACTTCTTCTTTTGAGAGGGTCAAGGAATTACGCATCATGCCACGCGTAGAAGCATCATATTGGAAGTTTTCTATTTCCTGACGCTTTGCATCAAGTTCCTCCGGGGTGTCGAAAGCAATATAGGCTTTGTTTGCATCCAAGAGCTGCTTCACGTATTTCTTGTAGATGTCTCGGCGTTCCGACTGACGATAAGGACCATGGTCGCCACCAAAGCTTACACCTTCATCAAACTGAATGCCAAGCCACTTGAACGACTCAATGATATAATCTTCTGCCCCAGGAACAAAACGTGAGGAATCAGTATCCTCTATACGAAATACCAATTCACCGCCATTCTTGCGAGCAAACAGATAATTATATAAGGCTGTACGTACTCCACCAATGTGCAGAGGACCTGTTGGACTTGGTGCAAATCGCACGCGAACTTTATTTTTAGACATATTTAAATTAATTTAGATGCAAATTTACATCTTTTTTTATTAACAACGACCATTTGCTTTTGCGGAAAACCATTTTTGACTAAAAATTGATTACCTTTGCATAAATCTGCATAAAATTATGGACAATCAACATACCAAACAACTGAGTATTCCCTTTAGAATTGCCCTCGTAGCAATCTCTGCAGCACTAATAGTTGCGTTTTTCCCAAAACGCACTTCTGTCTCATATGATTATAACGAAGGAAAGCCATGGAAATACGGCCAGATAATAGCCGAATACGACTTCCCTATCTACAAAAGTGACCATACCATCAAAGCAGAAACAGATAGTGTACTTCGTTCATTTCAGCCTTATTTCAAATATGAAGGAAGTATTGGCAATATGCAGATACGAAATTTTGAGCAAGATGTTGCCAGAGGCACTTTAGGGAACATTCCTGCCAACTACCGCAGTTATTTATTGCAGAAATTAAGCGAAGTTTACGAAGCTGGCATTATGGACAGTCATGACTTCAGCACCGTAATGGATAGTGGTTACAAGTCTGTCAGAATCGTAGAAGGCACAAAAGCTACTTCTATGGCTATAAAAAACATATTTACAATACGCTCTGCATATGTTTACATAAACTCTTTTGCCGACTCTGCCAATATAAGCAAGGAAGTCTTGAGTAGATGCAACATCAACGACTACCTGGCAGAAAACCTCAGCTATGACGAGCGTAAGACACTCAGCGAGAAGAAAGAGCTCATCAGGAGCATCACCTACTCTAGCGGAATGGTAGTTGGAGGGCAAAAAATCATTGACAGAGGAGAAATCGTAGATGCCAATACTGCCAACATTATTGCCTCAATGATCAAAGAATCAGAATTGCGAAACAGCAATAAAAGTATCTGGCTTCAACTCGGAGGCAAGTTCTTGGTAGTCATACTATTGTTATCCGTATTTTTAATTTACCTTCGTCTCTATCGTAAAGATTACCTGGAAGATATCCGAAGCGTTAGTCTTTTGTATTTCTTACTCGTAGCATTCCCCATCATCACTTCATTAATCTCGCAAAATAGTATTCAGTACATTTATTGCATTCCCATGGCTGCGATAGCAATTTTCATTACCGTATTTATGGATTCACGCACAGCCTTCTTGTCAACCCTGATTGCCATTGTGCTATCTTCCTTGGCGCTCCAGGAACCATACTTGTTTGTTATTACCCAAATATTCTCCAGCCTTGTAGCCATCTATTCCCTGAAGCAACTGGAATCACGTTCACAATTGTTCCAGACAGCATTCTTAGTCACAGCCCTTACTATTGTTATAATGTTGGGATACGAATTTGGCCAGGGGCACACCATCGAGATGCTCGATACCTCATGGTACATCAGCGAAACCATTAACGGAGTACTCCTATTGTTTGTTTATCCATTCATGTTCCTCATGGAGAAAGTGTTTGGATTTACATCACCCATTACTCTTATCGAAATATCAAACGTAAACCATCCTTTACTTCGAGAACTCTCCAAGCAAGCACAAGGCACTTTCAACCACTCTATGCAAGTAGCCAATTTGGCAAGTGAAGTTGCAGCAAAGGTTGGAGCAGACGTACTGCTTGTACGTACCGGTGCTCTCTACCATGACATAGGAAAAATAAAAAATGCCACCTATTTCACAGAAAACCAAACCAGCACCAATCTTCACGACAACCTTCCAGAAGAACGTAGTGCCCAGATCATCATTCAGCATATTGCTGACGGACTTGAACTGGCTGAAAAATACCATCTTCCTCGCGTAATTAAGGAATTCATCATGACTCACCATGGCCTCAGCATGGCAAGTTACTTTTATATCCAATACAAAAACAAGCATCCTGAGGAAAACGTCAATGAGCAACTTTTTACCTATCCAGGCCCTAATCCTTATACCAAGGAACAAGCCATTTTGATGATAGCAGATTCAGTAGAAGCCGCATCCAGAAGTATGAAGACCATTGATGATGACTCCATACGCGAACTCGTAAAGAAGACCGTTGATTCAAAAATGCAGAGTGGCTTGTTGAAAGATTGCCCTGTAACCTTCGCAGATGTAGAAGAAGCAAAGGAAGTGTTAGTGGCAAGCCTAAAGACCATCTACCACACTCGTATCAGTTATCCTACACTCAACTCGGAAAAAGCCGAAAACCAGAAGAAGAAAAAGAACAACCACATTTTCAGAAGAAAGAGCAGATAAGACAGAAATTTCACCACAGTGAAAATTATTTTCCACCACAGTGAAAATTTGTTCACACCGTGGTGAAAATATTTTTTGTCCGCAGTCAAAATTCTATTTTACCCAAGATATGACAAAAACAAACAGGTCGCCCTCAATTGAGAGCGACCTGTTTCACAAAAGAAGGGATTATAACGCTTTTTTAGAAAAGGTATGCCACCTGCACTTGCCAGGTATTGGCCTTGAAAGAAGCATCATTACCTACACCAAGAGCTTTAGCATATTTTGTTAATGCAAAATTATAACCTACTCCTAATTCCAGATGGCTAAGCAACTGAACACCAGCACCTACATTCCATGAAATATTCGATTTTTTCAATTCAAAATCTTGAGCAGCATTCTTCCAATTAGAATTTCCTAACTGAAAACCAAACTGAGGACCTGTCATTACATAAACTTTTGCAAGACTGATACCCAACTGATAACGGAGATTGATAGGAACCTCAATGCTCTTAAATGTTGTATTTTCTCCATTGGCATTGAGCTTTCTTTGTGAATATTCTGCAGCCATGTCTATGCCAAGACCTATGATGGGAATGGTAAACTCAGCTTTTGGACCTATGTACCAACCCGTTTTAGAATCAGCCGTACCTTGAATGTCTTTGTAAGAAACCTTGCTAACGTTCATACCGCCAACAACACCTAATTTCACTTGAGCACTTGCCGTATGAGTTACAATCAAACCGCATACGAACAACATTGTAATAAAAAATCTTTTCATGACTTAAAAATGTTAACTTTTGTTCTTTTGGTGCAAACTTACGCAAAAAAAATTACAAATACAAAAAACTTCTTTTGATTTAGACACAAGAAAGATGTAAATTTGCAGTAAGAAGTAAAAAAATCCATGAATATTGTCATTGAACAACGATTAAAGTCATTACGGCAATTCATGCGCCAGCACCAACTCAGCGCATTCATTGTTCCCACCACAGACCCTCATGCCAGTGAATACACTCCGTCATTCTACGAATCACGCAAATGGATTTCCGGTTTCACGGGGTCGGCAGGCACAGTCGTCATCACTATGAGCCGAGCAGCACTATGGACCGACTCACGATATTTCATTGCAGCAGCAGAAGAGCTTGACAATACAGAGTTCGTCTTAATGAAAGACGGTCTTGAAGATACTCCAAGTATTGCCCAATGGCTTCTTCAAAATCTAAAAAGTGGAGATTGCGTAGGAGTAGACGGAAATGTAAACACGATTAGGGAGGTTCAAGACCTGCAAAAAATGTTGTCTACTTCTGCCATAACCCTCAACACTGATTGTGACCCATTTTCAGAAATCTGGGAAAACCGCCCTTCCCTACCCACTAATGAGATTCACATACATCCATTACAATATGCAGGAGAATCCTATCAAAGCAAACTGAAAAGATTGCGCCAAAAACTTAGCATTCATGATTGTAATGCCATGCTCATTTGTGCACTCGACGAGATTGCATGGTTATTAAATTTGCGCGGAAGTGACGTTCATTGCACTCCAATATTTGTTGCATATTGCATAGTAACAGAGGAAAATACAACTCTTTACATCGATTCCCAAAAGGTAACAGCAGAAGTTGCCCAATACTTAAAAGACGAGAATATTTGTTTGAAAGAATACACAGAAGTCACAACTGATATACAACGACTTCAGATTATTGACCTTCTGCTGCCTCCAGAAACCAACACTACGCTTTATCATGCGGCACAGCATTGTAGCATTCATCTTGAACAATCTCCCATAGCTTACATGAAAGCCATCAAAAATGATGTAGAGATTCAAGGTTATCGTCACGCCATGGAACGTGACGGTGTTGCCATGGTGAAGTTTCTGCGATGGCTGATTCCAGCCGTTCAAGCAGGAGGACAAACCGAGATGAGCACTTGCCGTAAACTACTGGAACTGCGCAAGGAACAAGAACTTTTCAAAGACATAAGTTTCGACACAATCGCAGGATATGCGGAACATGGGGCTATCGTACATTACGAACCTACAGACGCAACAGATGCCATTTTAAAAGCAGAGGGACTTCTGCTGTTAGACTCTGGCGCACAATACCTTGATGGCACAACAGACATTACAAGAACCATCGCCCTTGGAGAACCTTCCGAAGAAGAAAAGTTCATCTATACATTAGTACTTAAAGGTCACATCGCACTTAGCTCGTGCAAATTCCCTTCTGGAGCAAGTGGCACACAGTTAGATTTGGCAGCCCGTTATGCCATGTGGCAAGAAGGCTATAATTTCGGCCATGGAACAGGTCACGGGGTTGGTTCATACCTTTGCGTACATGAAGGACCTCACCAAATACGCATGAATTACAAACCGGCTCCATTGGTTGAAGGCGTTACTGTGACTGATGAACCCGGACTCTATCTACAGGGGAAATTTGGTGTGCGTACGGAAAACATGCTTCTCTGTGTTCCCTTCAAAGAAACAGGGTTCGGGAAATTCATACAATTCGAACCTCTCACCCTTTGTCCAATTGACACGAAGCCCATCAATATGGCTATGTTGACACCCACGGAAATTCAATGGCTCAACGAATACCATTCCACCGTTTTCAATCGCTTGTCACCACTTTTAACAGAAAAAGACGATTACCAATGGCTTAAAGACGCCACTAAACCCTTGTAAAACACCATGTACGTAGATATTATACTTCCCCTACCTCTTGACAGTACGTTTACCTATCTGATTCCTCAGGGATTAGAGCAGAAAATCTGTGTAGGAGGAAGAGTTATAGTTCCTTTTGGTAATAGCAAACTATATACAGGAATTGTAACAAATATCCACGAAGACAAACCTCAAGGAGACTATACCATAAAGGAAATCCAAGAAGTTTTAGACAATACACCCATTGTAACAGCCGCTCAGTTACAGTTTTGGAAATGGATGAGCCAATACTACATGTGCTCCATAGGCGACGTTTTCAAAGCAGCCGTTCCTTCAGGCATGAAACTTGAAAGTGAGAGCCAATTGGTGCTCAAAGAAGAATTTGATGCTTGGGAGAAGTTAACCAAGAAGGAAATGGAAACACTTGAAATTCTTCAAACCCAGAAATTCAAGAATATTGCTCAGATTCAAAAACATACAAAAGACAAGCGCATCATCGGCATACTCAAATCTCTGATGGAAAAGAAAGCCTTAATCATCAGTGAAGAGATAAAAAATACGTTTAACCCCAAAAAGGAAATCCACGTAAGAATACCCAAAGAGTACCAATCAGAACGAGCACTCAATGAACTTTCGGAAAGTCTGGCGAAACAACCTAAGCGCTATCAGTTGTTGATGAAATATCTGGAGATGTCGGGGATGGTGTCTGCCTTAACATTAAAAAACAAGCAACTTATCCAAGAAGTCAGTCGCACAGATTTATTGAAAGCATCTGGCATTTCTTCCGCTGTCCTCATTGGCATGCGCTCCAAGGGGTACCTGGAAACCTATGAATACGAAGTAGGCAGATTAAAAGCACCCAAAACATCTATTACAGAACAACTCCCACTTTCAGACGCCCAGCAGGAAACCTACGATGCTATTGTTGAATCATTTAAGCAGAAAAAGGTTTGCTTGCTCCATGGAGTCACCTCAAGTGGCAAGACAGAAATCTACATTCGCCTGATTCGCCAAAAGATAAATGCAGGAAAACAAGTGCTCTATCTGCTTCCTGAAATTGCATTGACCACGCAGATAACCCAACGCCTCAGCAGGATTTTCGGAGACAAACTGGGAGTCTACCATTCCAAATATCCCGATAATGAAAGAATAGAAATTTGGAATAAGCAACTGTCTGCCAAGCCTTATCAAATCATCCTAGGCGTACGCTCTTCCCTATTCTTACCTTATCAGAATCTGGGGCTTATCATTGTGGATGAAGAACATGAAACATCCTACAAGCAGCAAGATCCTTCACCTCGTTATAGTGCACGCGACACAGCCATAGTGTTAGCCTCATCATTCAAGGCTCCAACACTTCTCGGCACCGCCACTCCAAGCATGGAGACTTTTCATAATGCACAACAAGGAAAATACGGGTATGTTTCTCTTTCAAAAAGATATGGAAACATGCAACTACCCAAGATTGAGGTGGTTGACATAAAGGACCTACTTCACAGAAAAATGATGAAATATCCATTTTCTCCACGTTTAGAAGAAGAAATGCGAAAGGCGCTGGATAATGGAGAGCAAATCATTCTTTTTCAGAATCGTAGAGGATATACTCCCGTTCTGGAATGCAAGACCTGTGGATGGGTTCCTAAATGCCAGTTCTGCGACGTGAATCTTACTTACCATCAGAACTTCAACAAACTAGTTTGCCATTACTGTGGCAATAGTTACAACGTGCCACGCCAATGCCCTAATTGTCAGGAAACTGAAATTCGTTCTATCGGTTTTGGTACGGAGAAGATTGAGGAAGAAGTAAAGAAGAGATTTCCTCTGGCCCGAACAGCTCGCCTGGATTTGGACACCACACGTACAAAAAATGCCTACGAACAGATCCTGTTCAATTTCTCGCAACACAATACCGATATTCTCATTGGAACCCAAATGGTTTCAAAAGGCTTGGATTTTGACAATGTTCATGTAGTTGGAATCCTTGATGCAGACACTATGCTCACACGTTCAGATTTCAGAGCCTTTGAACGTTCTTTCCAAATGATGTCACAAGTGGCAGGAAGAGCTGGTCGACACAACAAGCAAGGATACGTCATCCTCCAGACAAAACACGCAGATCTCCCTGTGATACAACAGATTGTAGACAATGATTACGAAGCAATGTTTCATGAGCAGCAAATAGAGCGCAAGAACTTTGTCTATCCTCCTTACTGCCGCATGATTTACATTTATCTTAAGCATCGAGATGACAAGGTGGTTGGAGAAGCTTCACAGATACTTGCCAACATGCTTCGGCAAAGTTTCACGGATACCATCCTCGGTCCTGACCGCCCTGCAATAGGTCGTATTCAGTTACAATATATCCGGAAAATCATCCTGAAAGTTATACCTCAATATTCACAAACCCAAACAAGAGCTATTCTAAAGGCTTGCGTGGAGAACCTCCTAAAAACACCACAATTCCATTCCGTGAATGTTTATTTCGACGTGGATCCTCTTCAATAAGGCCAATATTGAAC
>JAGHTK010000090.1 GCA_018065435.1 Candidatus Alistipes equi | reverse complement strand
TAATAACATAAAAAAATCCAACAAAACTGACGAACCTTAATTGCCTAAAACTGACGAATCAACTTTTCTGAAAATTGTAGCAACTTTATTTGCTTTTTACAGTCGTTAATCAGATATTTGCTCATGAAAATACCGTTCCCCATAGGAATAATGATAGAAAACATATGCAATAAGGCTCTATATAGACAGCTTCACTAACTTTTAAGAAATAAACTATGCTTACAAAAGAAGAAATAATGGAAGTATTCTTAGAAGTAGGATGTAAAATTGAGAATCAAGCCAAAGATGAAAACTGGTTCTTCTACACAAGAGAGGGCATACATTATGAGGTACAAATAGATATTGACACGAAGAATCCAGACAATAAAATATTTGTCATACTTTGCCCCTATATGGGAAAAGTAGATAAAATGCATGGTTATCTTTTGGCGTGTACTATCAATATGATAAAAAGGAATCTGAAAGACAGAGGCATTGACCAGTATCAATTGGATTATGATTCTGAAGATTGCACCGCCTATTGCTGTATGGCGATTTACTATAAAGATTATTCCAAGCAAGATTTGCATAGAGCTATAGTTTCTGCTTTTAAGCTTGACGACTACGTCAACGAGGTGATTTCCAACAACATAAGATTTCGGCTTAGAGAAGAAGATAACTCGAGTGTGAATTAAAGGACCAGTTAATTAACTCTACAATATGAAAGTATCAGTACTATACTTGGAACTATCCAAGTTAATAGAGACGGGAACTGGACTATGCTTCGAATTAAAAATCAAATTTGATAAATGATTATGGAAAACAATATTTCAATTGATGCAATAAAAGAGAAAATTAAGGGCTCTGAATTGCCTGATATATTGAGTGTTTTTTTAGGAAAGATTACTAATGCCTCACGGAAAATAGGTCGAGTTTTGACAAGGCAGTTGCTGTACCTATATTATGTTTTGAAAGAAGGAGAACTTACAAGTTCTGAAAAGGCGTGGGTTTATGCCGCACTGGCATATGTGCTCATTCCGGGAGATTTCATTCCACGCAAAATCTTCCATATTCTGGGAATTGCAGATGACGCCCTGGCTTTGGGATATGTGATTGTAAAAATTAAAAAGAGAATCACTCCGCAAATCGAGTTGAAAGTTGCAATGCAGTTGGACAAGTGGTTCGGATATGAGATTACTCAAGAAGATGAACAATGATATATGAGCCGTTCGAGAAAAAAATATCACACATTTCAATGGATTTCGGGCGATGACCGCCCTTTCAAAATCGAAGGGCGGCGCATGCTTCGTTCCGCAAATAAAAGAATGCTTAAGAATCTACTTTCCAACAAGGATATAGAAACCGTAAGCGATGAGGTGTTTAATCTTCGACGAGTTAAAGATATGGATCCCTGGGGATGGCCTTCCGAAGGTACAAGTACATGTTTTTACGGTTCAGAAGAAAAGTACCTGAAATTGGGTGAAAACAATTGGCTACGTTTTTTTAACACTCGTGCATCCTACAAATCAAAAGCTGCCTATATGAAGGAGATGAAGAAACGTTACAGAAAAATGACTAGAAAATAATTTGACACACTATGAAAAGAATTCTTAAAAATGTCATACTTATACTCTTAGCCGTGTGGATCAGCTCATGCGCTGGTATACACAACATTTACACCTCAAAGCCATATTGCCTCAAATTGGACGATGGTAAGGAGTATTATATTGTCATCAAACAGGACAAGATGCGAAACAATGTCTATGCTGAGTACGTTGATGCTTTTGCTTATAGGAATAAAAAAAAGGTAGTAGTAAGTGTTTACGACGGAGGGAACGATTTGGATGATTGCGGAATGGAAGTGCAGTACAAGGTTCGCCCCAATTCTACCGGAAAATTTAAGGCACCACAGCATCGTATCATCTATGATGAAAAAAAGCAGATTCTGTGCATTCCGATGGACAGCCCCGAAAGATTTTCAACCTGGAGCAACTACTACGTTGTTTACAAATTTGATGGCAAGATGTTTTACCGCTTAAACAACAAAGGCGAGTCGTACTTCACGTGGCCGTTTGAACTCCCAGATGAATCTTAACAATTCTAATTCAGTTCAAGTTCTTCAAGAAGTTGAGTTTCCCTACAAGAAACTACAAACTTTTCATCAGACGTTTCTATTAGATAAAGAAATTTAAGTTCCGTGGCATACGCTCTAAAACATCCTTCCCTCTTCGACCAGAAATGTCCAACAAAACCAAAGAGCCCACAGTTTCCCAAAAGCATAATGTGAGGAAAAAGTTCGATGTAACGAACAGCTCTTACGCAACGAATTTGGGATACTGGAATAAGGACGCTTCTGTAGCGACACAAAATGGTAAGATGTGACGAGGATATCTCAAGGCGTTGTGGTGCCGTTCCCTCGCAAATAAAAATTACCGCTAGCAGGAAGACAGATAAAAGGGCAACAGGTAAAGGTTGAATATCTAAAATATTAAAGAAGCTGAAAAGAACGCAAGCCATAGCAATGGCTACAACACTACATATACCTAGTGTCACAGTCCAAACAAAAATATTCCAACGATATTGGACGGTATGCATGATTTACATTGCTAGAACTGAACCTTAACTCCAACTTTGAATCCGATTCCGTATTCCTTATAGAATGCGTAATGATATATGTTTTGATTTAGAATATTGTCAAGATTCAAATACAGAGTTACGTTATTTTTCAAAAAATAATCAAAGTTAAAGCGTAAGTTGGCATAAGACGGAAGAACTGCTACATCCTTCGCACCATCATAAAATGATGTGCAACGGCTTTTCGAATATACATCAAGAGCGATACCTGTAAAAAACTTTCGATGCTTGTAATCGACACTGGCACTAACCTTAACCTTTGGCTTTACATATTCCATTTCCAAGTTTGACTTGTAGAAATTTCCTTCAAACGCAAGATCCATCTTTAACTCACTAAGAGGCTTATAACCAAGGCTGGCGAAGAGTGTGAACATATTCATGTCCTTGGCCGTAGCCGAAAAGAAGAGACGGTTGACATTATACCAAAGAAGTTCATTGCGTCGATGTGAATAGTTTGCATATGCCCTGTACTGGAATTTCCCGTTTTTCAAGTGTCCATCTATTCCAAAACGCACATTATATATAATAGTAGAAGGTTGCAAAGAAGATGCAAGAAGCGTGCATGTTGGCGTTGAATACTGAGAATACATCTGAGAAGTAAGTTCCGCAAGATATGGGTTTCTCTGCAACATCGAATAGAAACTATTGTTTTGAAGTTCTCCATCAACTTCCACAAAAGGCACGAAAAGACCATTTCCCACATTCAATCCCAAATATAGTTCCGGAATGAAATAGAAATCATTTTTACGATTTTGCCTTGTAAGCATATCATAAAAACATTTGACACCTGCACGAAAATCCACCTTGCGTCCCGCGGCATAACTATAGATAAAAGATGCGTTGGCAACATTATCCCGGTAGTTGGAAAGTTCCTTAAGTCCCATATGGGAATCAAATCCCAAATCGAAGTTTACCTTGCCGTTTTTGCCTGCGTGAACGGCCATAGAAATCTTCGCATACCAGTCCAGTTCGCGGTACTTTGCTCCCAAAACAAGACAATGTGACTTGTCATTAAAATACTCAGCACCTAGTTCGATTCCAAAGTTTAGTCTTTTCAGATTGGAAAAGGCATCCGAAAAAGAGAGTTTTGCGGAAAGATTCTCGAAGTTTATCTCTCGTAAAGGATATTGGAGTTCCTCAATATCATCACGCAAAGGATACCTCGTATAGATATTGGAACGATAAAAGGCATCAAGCGAAAGCGTATAGTAGGAAATGTATTTGCCAAGATTAACACCAATTCTGTTCTCACTCTTCGTAGCTTTACCTCGAAAAGTGGTCATGTAAACCGGATCCAAACTTTTAATTTTACCAAACTGCCCTAGATGGTTGAAATACACCGAAAGGAAACCTACATCTTTTCTTTCAGTTGTAGCGAAGGCATCAACCTCGGTTGAAATTGGATAGCCGACTCCGGCTTTAACATAGAACGGATACGCATGGCGCAAAGTCCAATAGGTAACCTCCGCTGGACGGAAACGATGCGTCGTAAGAGCCGATGAAAACACCCTCGGTTTTATATTATAGTCGACATCCGGATTCATCTTTATCGTATCACGGCTTTCAACGGTCACATCGAGCCGCTTAGGATGAGGCAACTTGGGAACATAGTCCTTTAAGACCTCAACCTGCTTTTCAACCTGCGCTGAAAGCGATGCTCCGAAAAACAGCATGCATATCAAAAGAAAAGTCCTCTTCATATCCTACAGGTTTTTATTTTATTCAAGTTTTGCAAGTGTTTCTCTTGCAGTTTCTAAATAATTTATCATATATCCTCCCTCGTTTCGCCAGTGTAAAAAAGTACAACAATTATTTCGCCTGCGAAATTTGAGCAATTCGATCCTTTGCTTCATCCACAATACCATCCGTTGCAGGTGTATAACCATCAACGATACTCTGATATGTAGCGCGTGCCTGGAAAGCATCCCCACGTTTGTTGAAAATATCTCCAAGAAGAATGAATGCACGGCCCAACCAGTAACTCTGAGGAGTCTTGCTGTCGGCAAAAGCGTAAATTTTCTTTTCACATTCATCAAAGCGACCTATACGGAAGAGCATCTGGAGCACCTTATACATAGACTCTGCGCCCTCTCTATCCTGTAAATTCGATGAAAGCTCAGAATAGATAACAAGGGCTACGTCCTCTCTGCCTAGTTTTGTCAAAACCTTTGCCTTTTGGAACTTCGTACGGCGCATGATTTTATCCGGCACGTCTGTCATCTTTTCTACATTCTCGGCCATTGCAAGGATTTTATAATCATCCTGGGTTGCAAACGTAGATTCCACATAGCCAGTCACAGCCTCAGCTCTTTCTGAGGAGTCGCTGGAAAGTTCATAAAGCTTCCTATAAAGAGATGCCGATTCATCAGCAAGGTTTCTTTGGGCCGTCATCACAGCAAGTTCCTTCGTAGCCGGATAACTATAACGTGAACGCGGACGTTGCACAAGAAGACGCAAGTTGTCCATAGCTTCATCGTTACGATTGACACGAAGACACGCGTCGCTGAGCAAAAACAATGCGTCATCCGTATAATAGCCCTTCGGATAATCTCTTAAATAGGCAGTCATATAATCTCTTGCCTCGCTGTATTTCTTTTGCAGATATATGCTTTGGGCAGCCTTGAACGATATTGAATCCTTGGCAAGTGCCGTCAAATCACCTTCAGCTGAAACAGAAGAGGCATAAGCAAAGTATTCGTCAGCCTTGCCTTCATAAACATATATCTCGCGTATGCTCTGGATGGCATCTTTCGCAGCCTCACTTTGCGGAGCCCTTCTAATCACAGAGTCATAACACTGTAACGATTTATCCCTCTGGCCCACATTGTGGAACGAAAGGCCTAAATTAAGAAGTGCAGCATTATAAAGCTCCGATTCGGGATACGTTTGGGTAAACCGCTCCAATGCAGGAATTGCATCCGAATAGCGTTGCATATGAATATATGTACGACCAAGTTCGTAGCATATGCGATCATCATAATCGTTCTTTACTGGCTCCGCACTCTTTAGCAGTTCGACCTTTTCGTCCATCTTCATTTGAAGACCCAAGCAAAGCGCCCTATGGTAAAGAGAGTAGAACCTCGAAGGCTGCATAAGAGATTGAGCTTCGGCATAGCGTTTTTCCGACGAGGCATAGTTCTTCGATACATAGTCAATATCTCCAAGCCTGTTTAGGGCATCGGCTCTGTAGCCATCCTTCGTTTTATGTTTCCAGACAAAACCTTCAAATGCCTTTTTGGAGCGTTCTAATTCACCAAGTTCATAGTAGGCGTAGCCTAGACCATAAAGGGAAAAAGTATATTCCTCTGCCGTTTTAGGTGCGCGCTTAAGGTAGTAGTTAAAGTTATCTACAGCTCCTTTATAATCCTTTCTTTCAAAAAGAACATTTGCCAAAGCATAAGCACTAAGTGCATTATACTTAGGGCTTACGGACATCTGTTTTGCCTCTAACAAAAGTCGTGCGGCGGCTTCCGTGTCGGACGATTTAAGAGCGTTACAACCATTGAAAAAAGTTATTTTCTGAAGCGCTACCTTTATTGAGTTATTCGGAGAAGGAATCTGCTTTATGGCATTATAAGCCATATCATATTGTTTGGAATTGTAATACGCTGCAACAAGAAGTTCCCTTACCTCAGAAACGTGCTTAGAATCGGGATATGTTTCTATATACTTCGATAGCACATTGATGGATTCGTTAAAGTTTCCGCCATTGGTTTCAAATAGCAGTTTACCATAATTTAGCATGGCATCTTCCTGAATCTCTTTCGAAAATTTTCCAGAGGCTGCAATGGCAAAAGAAGAAATTGCATTCTTCATATCATTACGCTTCAGATAGCAATCCGCAAGGTGGTATGAAGAGTTCTGTGTAAGTTCATCATCCGGACCAGGAACCTGCCTGAATGCTTCGATTGCTGTCGAATAGTCCGTTGTGCGGTAAGCAGAATAACCCAAAAGATAATTCTCCTCTCGGCCCATATTTCCACCCGCCCGTTTGTACTCTAACATGCGCATCTTGGCCTTCTGGAAATTATCCGTTCTGAAATACGATTCGGCCACAATTCTTAAAATCGACGGACGTCGTTCGGCCGCGGTGCCTTCAACGAGTTGCTCTCCTTGCTTTGTTACGTATTGATAGTCCTTCTTCGCGAACTTTATTTGAAGGATGTAGTACGGAATAAGTTCCTTGTACTCTTCGGTATCGCTAAGTTGCGAGAAATCCCTTAGAGCATCGTCATAACGTCCACGTGAATAGTTTATATAGGCCTTATAATAAATTGAATGGTTATAGAATTCACTCATCGGAGATATCCTTTCAAAGTGGTCATATGCCACATTGAAGTTGCCAATCACGAATTCATCGTAACCTAGACGAATGTCGTAAATGGCCTTCTGCGAAGAGGAAAGGGCGCTGTAGACTACCTTGTCAAGTTCCTGTTTCGATAAGTCATACTTACCATTGTCACAGTAATAGACTCCAAGATGAAAACGAACATCGTTCACATAGATGGACTGAGGATAACATTTTATGAAATTTACCATCTCCTCCTTAGCTCCTTTTTCACCCAGTAACATAGCTATGCTTGCCCGCATATAAGCCACATAGATTCGTTGTTCAACATCATTACCGGTAAGCATTCGCTCGTACTCTAAAAGTGCATGGCGTGAATCCGCATAACGGTGTTGATCAAAAAGAGTCTGCACACGTTCTCTGGAAACGCTCTGTCTGTTAGGCACAAAAGCACTGCACGTTATCACATATAAAAGTGACAGCGATAAGAGTAGAATATATCTTAAAGTACGCATGTTAAAAAACAATATCGTTGCAATTAATTTTTTCTATTATAGTTCCATCATCAACTGTTACAACCCCATAGCGAGCACGAAGAAGCGTTATGAGCATCTTAGCATCCATATTATACATCTCAACACCCATAAGAAAATCATATTCAGGCATCGAGAGATCCTCGGATGTAAGAATAATCACACGCGAAGACTCACTTAATGCTTTGTATATAAACTTTTCAAGTTTCTCTTTACACTTTGAAGGAATCTCACTATATTTCGTAAGAATTACCATATAAAGACGTCCCTTGGTATTTATAATTTCATCTGTACACTCCCGTCCGGAAGAATCACTGATATAGAACTCTGCAGGCATCGGTTCTATCAATTCCTCCGCATCATCCTTTATTCTGGTATCAACCCATTCCCATTTCTTTTCGTTTTGCCAAGCTTTGTCCTTAAGCGAAAATTCTCTGAGTTTTCCAGTTCGGCGATTACGATAGATTAGAACAACCTCCTGTTCCTGAGATACCTTCTTTGCCAGAGAAATTTCCTGAGCTATATTCTTACCCACACCAAACGGAAGAAAATCTATCGGAGGGAGGTGAAAATAACTATACGTACCTAATCCCATTGCCAAAAAGCAGAAAATGCATGTAAGCAAAAGTTCTAAGCGAGAAAAAGCAAAGATTCTGTCTGGCAGATAGCGATACCATACGATGATGCTCATCGGAAGCAAAACGAGGTTTTTAATAAACGTTTCCTTGGCCGAAAGATGAATAGCATGTCCGAAGCATCCACAATCTTCAATTGGAATTATACCAAGCGATAGATAGGTAAGCACCGTAAAGAAAATCATCGTCAAAACCGAGAAAATCGATATAAGCCTTATACGGACCTTGAAAATAAGCATCAATCCCATCATCAGTTCCGCGCCGCACATCCATATGGAAAATGGCATTACGTAAGGCTGCATAAAATCTGCATGGTAACTTGTAAAGTAATTTGACATGTTGAGCGCCGTTCCCCACGGATCAACCGCCTTTACAAAACCCGAGAAAATGAAAACAAGGGCAAGCATAATGCGGCAGGCATGCGCCAGTATCTTGTACCACCTATGTGTCCGCAATTTTACCATGTCTATTTTAAGATTTTCTCTAAGCAATCTGCAATCTTTGAAAATATACCCTCTGGAGTGTCCATTTCTCCGCCCAAAGAGCAGTCTATTACCTTAAGTGACGCATCATGTTTCGAATGCTCGATGTATACTTCACGCACGTGTCGCTGCAAATCGAGGCTTGCCTCATGAATATCTGATTCACCATTTAAGTAATCTCTATCTCTACCCTCTCTATTCTTTTTAAGGGAATTGATGGTAAACTTGAACGGCACATCAAGGAAGAATGAAATATCTGGTTTTGGAATGGAGAAAATGTTGTACTCCAAATTAAAAATCCACTCACTAAGGGCTTTGGTCTGCTCCATTGAATGCATCTTTGCTCCCTGATAAGCGATGTTGCTTAAGACATATCTGTCAACAACTACAACCTTTCCCTGCTGAAGCCATTGCTTAATACGTGAAGAAATCTGCATGCGATCCTCGGCATAAAGCATAGCCACAAAATAGGGGTCTACTTCATCAAGACTTCCGAACTCTCCTCGCAAAAAACTTGAGATAAGACTTCCATAAGGTTTCGAATCATAGCGCGGAAAGTGCAGATATTCACTCTGAAGTCCGCGTTGTTGCAGATAGTTTTCCAAAAGTTGAATCTGAGTCGATTTCCCTGCGCCGTCAAGGCCTTCCAAAACAATAAACATAAACTACCTCCTAAGCATCGAGATTGCACGATGAAGAGCAACCCCAAAAGCATCTATATCATTTTTCGTTGAATACATTGCAAGCGATGCACGACACATGCCGTGAACACCAAAAAAGTCCATCACCGGTTCTGCACAATGGTGGCCGGTTCGTATAGCGACACCCATTTTATCCAATATCACTCCCAAATCATAATGATCGCAACCTTCAACATTGAACGAAACAATCGGACCTCGTGATTTACTTTTTCCATAAATTGTTACTCCATCTTCCCTTTCCAAAGTTGAAATAAGATAATCTGTAAGCGAACACTCGTAAGATGCAATCGATTCCTTATCGAATTTGGACAAATAGTCTAGTGCAGAGGCAAGAGCGTATGCTCCTATGAAGTTTGGTGTGCCGGCCTCGAAACGTAGTGGCAGTGGAGCAAATGTTGTTTTTTCAAAAGAGACATGATCCACCATTTCTCCTCCGCTAAAACAAACTGGCATATCTTCCAGAAGTGCCTTTTTCCCGTAAAGAACGCCAAGGCCCAAAGGTCCGTAGAGTTTGTGTGCTGAAAAAGCATAAAAGTCATAGTCTTCCGCTACGACATCTACAGGAAGATGCACCACGCCCTGACAACCATCAACCACAACCACAGCCCCCATCTGATGAGCCTTAGCTATGATTCTTCTTAGATCTGGCTCCGTAGAGAGTGTATTGGACTGTTCCGTAATGGCCACAACGCGTGTTCGTTGGTCAACAACAGAGTCCAGCATATCATAGAGTATCTCTCCGTTCCGATCGATTTCCAATACTCTGAGTTCTGCTCCGTATCTAAGGCATTCAATTTGCCAAGGAACGATGTTTGAGTGGTGTTCCATACGGCTTACGACGACGTTATCGCCCTTTCTCAAAGTCTTTTCGCACCAGCTTCTGGCAACCATATTAAGCGATGCTGTGGCGCCCGAAGAAAAGATTATCTCTTCCTTGGATGCAGCCCCAATATAAGATGCTACTTGTTTTCTGGAATTCTCATACATCTCGGTCATTTCTTCCGAGAGAAAGTGAACTCCACGATGGACATTGGCATTGAAACATCGGTATGCTCTATCCATGGCTTCTAGTACCTGAACAGGCTTTTGGGATGTAGCCGCACTATCCAAATAGATAAGTTCTTTGGAATAGACCTTTCTTGAAAGTAGCGGAAAGTCTTCGCGTATATTTTCACCGTTGAACGTCATCCGAGAAATTTAATTTACCACCGATTAATATTTCATTTTGTTCCATCAATTCCGGGATGGAGTAATTTTTCATAGTATCCTTAAGGAAACCTTCAATGAGCATATTACGTGCCTTTTGAAGGGAGATGCCCCGCTGGCGCATATACCCAAGGGCTTGCTCGGAAAGCTTTCCTACCGTGGAGCCGTGCGAGCACTTGACATCATCAGCATAGATTTCAAGTTGTGGTTCAGAAAGGATGCGGGCATCATCCAAAGCAATGTTCTGACTAAGTTGTGAAGCATCTACGTGTTTGGTATTCTTATTAACATATACAAGCCCATGAAAGCGAGCCGAAGAGTGATCCATACCAACGCCTCTTATAAGCGTAGAGCTTGTCGTATCAGAAGACAAGTGTTTTACAGCCAAATTGATTGAAGAATTTTCTTCGCCAGAAGTAATAAAAAATCCTTCGCAAGTATGTTGTGCACCCAAGCCAAGCAGTTCCACTTCAATGTTCGTTTTGCCAGAAGCACTCTGTGACAGGAAAATATGTGATACGGAATCCTGCTGCTGATGGATATTCAAAGAAACTGCGGAAGAACTAGTCTGAATAAGATAGATATCCATAGCGGCTCCTTGCTCAAGATAAATGTCCACCGATGAGAATCTGCTTTCATCAAAAAGAAAGATAGCCTTTCTTAGTGTATCAAGCCTCTCCACCTGTAAATTTAAAGTGGAAGGCATCCTTGAAAAAAAGAGCTGATTACCCTTTTGTGGAAGTTTTCCGCTACGGAGCTTTCTTAAAGTTGCTATATATTCCTGGGTTAACATGTTCACTTTTCAAAATCTTTAATAAGCCAGTCGTAGCCTTCCTTTTCAAGTTTTAAGGCTAATTCCTTATCGCCAGTCTTTATGATACGTCCCTTGTAAAGAACATGTACAAAATCAGGAACGATATAGTCCAGAAGTCGCTGATAGTGCGTTATGACAATCGTTGAATTCTGTTCGTTATGCAGTTTTGTAACACCCGTAGCAACAATACGCAAGGCATCTATATCAAGGCCTGAATCAGTTTCATCCAAAATAGAAAGTTCCGGTTCAAGCATCGCCATCTGAAAAATTTCATTCTTCTTCTTTTCCCCACCAGAAAACCCCTCATTGACAGCTCTAGACAGAAATTTAGGATCCAGCGATACGAGTATGGCCTTTTGTTTCATTAATTTTAAGAATTCCGAAGCTGAAAGTGGTTCCAATCCCATAGCACGACGACGCTCCGCAACGGCGGCCTTCATAAAATTGGCATTCGAAACACCTGGTATTTCCACCGGATACTGAAAGCCAAGGAAAATACCCTTTCGAGCACGTTCCTCAATCTTTTTTTGTAAAAGGGACTCTCCTTCGAAGAGAACTTCGCCCGAGGTTACCTGGAATCGTTCATCGCCAGCAAGTACGGAGGCTAGCGTCGACTTTCCAGAACCGTTCGGTCCCATTATGGCATGCACTTCGCCACGTCTGATGTGAAGGTTTATTCCACGAAGAATTTCCTTTCCATCAACGCTTGCATGCAAATCCTTAATCAATAACATATATCTTTTCCTTTTTATCCAACAGTTCCTTCGAGGCTGAGTGAAAGAAGATTCTGAGCCTCGACCGCAAATTCCATAGGAAGATTTCTAAGAACCTCTCTTGCATATCCTCCAACAATCATACCCACAGCATCTTCCTCGGATATTCCTCTTTGACGCAAATACATAAGTTGTTCGTCAGATATTTTCGATGTTGTGGCTTCGTGTTCAACCTTTGCCGTATTATTTCCTACATCAATCACAGGGAAGGTATGTGCTCCACATTTACTTCCTATTAGCAAAGAATCGCACTGCGAATAGTTTTGAACTCCCGTGGCACCAGGCGCAACGCGCACCATTCCGCGATAAGAGTTCTGACTGTATCCTGCCGATATACCCTTTGAAATAATACGACTACGTGAGTTACTACCTATGTGTATCATCTTCGTTCCCGTATCGGCCTGCTGATAGTTGTTCGTAAGTGCCACCGAGTAAAATTCGCCATAAGAGTTGTCCCCCTTAAGTACACAACTCGGGTATTTCCATGTAATTGCAGATCCGGTTTCGACCTGCGTCCAACTTAGCCTTGCATTTTCCATGACAAGCCCGCGCTTGGTAACAAAATTGTATATACCTCCATGTCCGTTTTTATCTCCCGGATACCAATTCTGCACCGTTGAGTATTTCACCTCAGCATCCTTTTCAACAATGATTTCGACAACTGCGGCATGCAGTTGGTTTTCATCCCTACGTGGTGCGGTGCATCCTTCCAGATAACTTACGTAAGAGCCTTCATCCGCAACAATAAGCGTACGCTCGAACTGACCTGTTCCCGAGGCATTGATTCGAAAGTATGTTGAGAGTTCCATTGGACAGCGAACGCCCTTTGGAATATAGCAAAACGAGCCGTCCGAAAATACCGCAGCATTCAGTGCAGAATAAAAGTTATCCGCATACGATACTACACTTCCCATGTATTTTTTTATAAGTTCCGGAAAGTTGCGTATGGCTTCTGATATCGGACAGAAGATTATACCCTTTTCAGAAAGTGTCTTCTGGAATGTCGTTCTAACAGATTCGGAATCCATCACCGCATCAACTGCGTAACCCGCCAAAGCCATCTGTTCCTCTACCGGAACGCCCAAACGATCGAACGTTCTTTTTAGTTCCGGGTCTAATTCGCCTTCGATGGTAGTCTTGCGCTTTGGAGCGGCGTAATATATTATATCATCAAAGTCTATTTCAGGAATATCCAAATGGCCCCATTGTGGATTTTTTAGTTTTTTCCAATGACGAAAAGCCCGAAGTCGCATTTCAAGCATCCATTCCGGTTCTGATTTTTTAGCGGAAAGGATCTTAATCACGTCCTCAGAAAGTCCCTTAGGTATAGTTTCAGTCTCTATATCTGTCTGAAAACCATACTCATAATCTTCATTATCTATTTTATCTATCAACGTAGTGTTGTTCATCATTCTAACACCTTGCAACAAATTTTTCAAAGTTACAAAAATACAAATAACACCACAATTCCACCTTGCAATCTTATCAATCTTCTCAACAATTGGCCAAAGACATATTTTGTTGATACAAAAAGACCATTTTTTGTAATTACCATATAAAAAACTTCATGTTCAATAGTGTGATTTACAACAATATACACTTCGACATAAGATTATATTCTAATGAATTGGGTCGACCATAACGATCGACCCAATTTTTCAATAGAATTAAACTCTGATTTCAACTACTCTCCGTATGTAATAAATATCGTATGCTTTGAAGGAGTATAATTTGAAGAACTAGAAATATATCCCAAATAGTTATCTTGCGTAATTGTCGTACCATTAACCTTGCCTGCGACCTTTATTGGGTCTGATTCTGTTCCCAGTGTAATAGCTTTTGACGTTCCATTAAAATGGCCAACAATTAAACCTATTTCTGTTGCAGCTGAAGGCGCTGTAAGCTCACAGTTGACTTTGCAACCCGTACCTGTAGTTTGTGCTGAATTACCAATAGCACCCGTAATTCCACCCATACCTGCAAGATCAGACAAAGACGTAATTGTGCCGTAAGCACAACAATCGGTAATATTGAATCCGTTGGAATGGAAGCCACAAAGTGAACCAACAGCACTGCCAGTGTTAACATCTTTGCCCAAAGAAATATTACCATAATTTGTACAGTTCGATAGAATACCCGAACCGCCCTGGATACCGCCAACGCGGCACTTAAGTGTACCTTCTATTTTAATATCTCCATAGTTGATACAATTGGATGTCACGACATTACTTGCAGTAGCTTCAGCGCAAGGCCATGCAACAATACCACCAATAGTGTTGTTCGAACCTGCATGATCGCAAGTTACAGTAATCGAGCCATTGTTTGTACAATCAGTAATGTTTGTATTGCTCTGTGAATTAGCAGCAAAATAGTCACCACCCGAAATACCAGCAACACCAAGAATGTACTCTTTATTTTCCATTGTTAGATCCTTTAAGGCATTGGCAATAATGTTTCCATTATTTACACAGTTAGTAATATCTCCGTTAGGTGCAGCTACAATACCTGCAACCTGGTTTCTGTTTACACTTGCTTGAGGAAGATGAATAGATGTAACATCGTAGTAAATATTTCCGTCATTAGTAGAGTCCTCAATAGTACCACCATCATAAGAATATGCAACAAGACCTCCGGTACATCCAGTAGCGCTGAAACCGAGTTCTCCAATTTTCTTCTTCTCTAAGCAACAATATGCCGATGACGTGATTTTAGCATTATTCGTACAAGACTTAAGCTTACCTCCGTTTGTTGCAACAAGACCTGCTATACCCCAAGGACCTGAAGTAGCACTAATCATATATGTTACTTCTCCTTGGTTTTCGCAATTCTGCAACGTACCAAGGTTGTATACTACAAGACCTGCCATTAAAGCACCATCATCGACGTGCTCATTAGACTTAAATTCACACTTGGCTTTGTTAATAACCTTTTCAAGTACACCGGATTCTAGGTTCTTATAAGCAATTGGGGCAAAGAATGATGAAGATGGAACTACAGAGCAAGTTTCATCTATAACCAAATTCGAAATCTTACCATTATTCTCAACAAAAAGAGGATCTGTAATTAGAAGGTTCTTTATGGCATGTTCTTGTCCATCAAATGAAGCTACAAAAGACTTAATAGAGTTAACTTTTGCACCCTGCATATCAATATCTGCGCCTAGTTTAACTTGATATTGTGCATCGAATACATCTGCACAGTTGGCAAATGCAATAAATTCCTGCTTTGTTTTAAGTTCAGTTGGAAAAGCAGTGCCATCAACTGTACCGAGATTAAGACCTGAATTTGCTACAATTTCAGCAGCTTTCTCAGATATCTTACAATCATATCCTCCTGCCTTCTGACACAAGACACCTATACCATTTACGAGATTCGTTGGAAGTACTGCTGCATAGTATGTACCTGCAGGAAGAGTCGTTTCCGATAGAACAATCACTCCAGCTTCTCCTGTGGCGGTTTTGTCTGCATCTGAAATTGCTAACGCGCCAGATAAAACTTCACCATTATTTGCTTTTATACATACAGCCTTTACGTCACTGGCCGAAATTGAGAACTTAAGAAGCGAAACTACGTTTTTGAATTTCAAAGGCGAATCTGCGGTTGCACTAGCAATGCTAACAAGAGCTCGTGGATCATAATTTTTACCTGCAGAAATTTCTTGTGTAGAAGGGACGTTAATGGTAAGCACACCATTCTGGAGTCCGGCTGCCTGAGAGAAAGGATAAACAGCCTGGAAATTCTGTGCGCCTTCTGAAACAGTACCACTAATAACAGCAGTATTTCCACTTGCATTTTGAACAATAAATTTATTTGGTTCTGTAGAAATTCCGTCATAAACGGCTACTTCATCATTATCTACAAAACTAACCTTCAAGTCATCAGAAAGAGCGGCTTTTGTATTCTCGTCAATGGTAACCTCAAATACCATAGCGACCTTACCTTTCTGAACATCACCTTGTTCAGCGTCAACGGTGACCAATTCTTTTGTACATGATGTTGCAGCGACAATTGCGAACGCTACAAGCATAATCAAATAAAACTTTCTCATAGCTCTTACCATTCGTAATCAGTTAAAGGATCAAAATTCTCATTTTCTGTACCTGTGCTCACACACAGAAACGAATCTAAATGCACCTCATCTATAAGATAAAGAC
>JAGHTK010000161.1 GCA_018065435.1 Candidatus Alistipes equi | reverse complement strand
GGATATTCCTCATGCTGGCGCATCTGCTGGAACATCTCGCGAATAACGTGTATAAATTCACGTACCGTTTCATCCTTGATGTTGCATACCAAAGGCAGTGTATTAACAAACATACCAACTACGCCCTGCGATAGAGGATTCTGTCGACCGCTAGAGATAGTGGTTATACATAGATTCTTTGAATTTACATAACGCGAAAGGGTGTAGAATGCGGATGCCATAAAGAGAGCCGATGGTGCCGTGCCAAGAGCCTTTGCCTTTGAGATGGTATCCGTGGTGGAAAGGAGGTGTACATACTCCTCGTGGGAGCCTTCTTCCGTACCAAGATCTTCTGGAATATGTGTCGGAGTTACACCTTCACTGAACAGAGAATCAAAGTATGCCTTGTGCAATGCGGTATTTGCCTGTTGAGCTTCAGCATATGCTGCATAAGAATTGCTTTCCAAAGAAGGTTCAATGCCATTAAGCAAAGAACACAACTCCTGCATAATTATGTTGAGCGAAACACCATCGTAAACAAGATGGTGAAAATCAATAAGAAGAAGCACCTCTGTCGGTGCATCAAGCACCTCGGCCCTATAAAGTGGGCCGTGCCCAATATCAAATAAACGCACAAAAGATGCCTTCGCCGCGTCCGCTTCCGAAGCCGAAACTTGACGAAGAGTAACCTCTGCATGACACTCTTCGGCGAAAACCTGCATAGGTTTTCCTTCAATTTCCTCAAAATGCGAGAAAAGTGCCGGATGACATTCCAACACTTTTGCTAAAGCTTCGACCACTGCTTTCGATGTGACCTTTTTTTCAAATACGATTGCTTTAGGATTGTTGTAACGGAGATTCTCCGGGTCAATGACACAATCTATGTATACACCTTGTTGGGCGTAGGATATCGGTGATGCTTTTTTCATCTTCTATTCAAAAATAAACATACTATCAAAATGCGTTACCTTCAGCACTTCCATGATATTCGGGTTGACACCTTGTAGCGTCACGCGCTGTCCCTGAGCGGCACAAGCCTTGCGTAAGCGCAAAAGTACACGCAAACCAGAACTTGCAATGTATTCAAGTCGACGGCAATCAAGAATAATAGGTTTCGACGCTAACGATTCGAGTTCTTTGACTGTAGGTTCATACATTTCAGCCGCCTGTGTGTCAAAGCATCCGTTCATCACAGCGATAACGCTATCAGATGATTTTCTAATTAAAATTTCCATATCTTAAATGTTATTTGTTTTAATGAATCGTACGCAGAGCATGGTTATATCGTCACTCTGCATATAGCCTGCGGCATGTTGCTTAACTATAGAATAGATGTTTTTTGTGATTTGCAACGCATCCATATTCACGCATGAAGCAACAGAAGAAAGCGTACGTTCTCTTCCAAACTCTTTTCCAGCGGCGTTCATAGCCTCAGTCACACCATCCGTATAAAGTAGAAGAGCATCTCCTGGAACCAAAGGAATGGTATTGGAGATAAAATCCACATCATCCATCACACCAAGAGGCATGTTTTCAGACATTGGAAAAGAATCAACTATACCATTTCTTAGAAGAATCGGAGCGTCATGCCCTGCATTGACATACTCTAACTCTCCGTTTTTCAGATTCAGACATCCATACCAAAAAGTAATAAAGCGACACTGCTCATTGTCTGAACAAAGCGATTTGTTTATATATGCCATAGCATTGGATGGCGACAAGACTCCGGCAACACTACGGAAAAGATAGTGTGCAGCAGACATAAACAACGACGCTTGCAACCCCTTTCCACTCACATCTCCTACGCAGAAGTAGAGTTTGTCATCATTGAGGTAATAGTCATAAAGATCGCCTCCTACATCACGTGCCGGATACAGACATGCGGCAATGTCTATTTCATCCCTGTCTGGAAAAGGCGGGAATACGTGCGGTAAAAGGTCCTTCTGTGCATTGGCTGCAAGTTTCAGTTCTGAATCCATGATAGCCTTCTCCATCTCAGTATCATACTGCTTTTTTACAAAAGGCCTGGCAATATACCTTACCGTTAACCATATTGCCACCGCAATAACGACGAATAGCACCAGGATAATATTCATCAAAACAATTAAAGCCTTTTGTACAGCTGTATTTATAATATTCTTATCGGCCGAACAGATAAGCCGCCATCCCAAAAGTTCAATCTCACATTCTCGAATAATCAAATCTTTTGGCGCAATGTAGTGTATGTATTCATCCGCAGGAACAATTTCCTCACCATCTTTATTAAATACACTTATATCGATATCTTTACGTACTTTATGTTGCGTTACAAAAAAAGTAAGGTGACTTAACGGAATTGTAGCAAAGGCAACTCCGATACGTTGATGATTGGAATTAATTAAAGGCATCAAATAGACTACAACATCCGCATCACAACAAAATTCCTTTACAGGCCCAAGCCAAAAGGATTTTCCTTCGACATAGACTTGATGCCAGATAGTTTCATCAATCATCTCTTCATCTTTGGTGCAGGTGCCAAGCCGAATGTAGTTGTGCTCATCAAAAAAAGCATAACGTTCATATCGGCCTTTACAATTAGGCATATAACCTTCACGCAAGATCATCGCAACGCTTCTGACATCATCCATATCCGAAATCGCATGATAAAGAAGCGAGTCTATTTGTCTTCTATCGTCTACAACCAAAGAAGAGATGTTTGCCATCATTTCAGTAGCATCCTCCAAGCGTAGCATCCTCTGTTCGATATTCTGTGTGATGGCTGTCATATCATCCGATACGCGCTCATCCAACAATTCCATATAATCCCCACGAATGCGAAACGCCAAAAAGAAGAGAATAAGACTAGACACTAACAAAACAGCCAAAGTAACATATAGAGTCATCTTGAACTGAAGTCCAGTTTTTGTATTAAAAATTCTCCAAAAACGCATGCTATTAAACATTATTATACAAAGGTATGAATTATTTCAAAAAAATTACGCATCAATTTTACCCCTTTTAGGTTTTATCAAAAACAAATGATTAATAGATAGTTATACTATTGTATATATACAATTCGAAAAGCAATGTACCTCCGCATCAAAAAAATTAAGATTCGGCAATAACATTATACTGAACAGAATCTCTATGTTGATTAGAAAAAAGGCAAAAACAATGAGATTGAAGGGATATATTCGTTTTTATCCTTTCCTTCTGCGCATTTTTCATTGTTTTTTTTCAATTTTGCAAACGGAAGTTTGTTCTAATCAACTTTTTACCAAAACGAGAAACGACAAATTTTCTAGAGATAACCTTGATTCGTACCATTTACTCTAACATCGCAAAATATGTTAAATTTTGTTTTTGATAAACGCGTTTACAGACCACCACAAGTGGGAGTTGTAGATTTAATCCTTCAACAATTAATCCTAATTGGAAGTTCCTCGCAAGTGGACGATCCAGAAGAGGCCGATATATATTCCTACTAGTTTTCCTTTTGGAATAAAGAACAACTATTAGTGCGTTGCAGGTGCTTGAGTAAGATTATCCTCAAATCCACTTGTTCAAATACTTGATATTGAAAAATTTATTTGCTTTACATCACAAAATCACTTGTGAATTTCAAACCTATGAATAAGACTAAGTTTTTACTCATCACAATTGCAGGCATACTCTTACTTGTATGCTGTCAACGTGATGTGCAATCACTCGATGGTGTTGCCATCGAACACACATTCCGCATCACGGCAGAATTGCCACCGATGGATCAGGAAATAGACACCAAAGGTTATCTTGGCTCATATATCAGTGCCAATTGGGCTAAAGATGACAAAGTGTCAGTAGTAAACCTCACAACAGGTAAAATTTTAGCAGGAAATTTGACCGCAGACCGAGCAGGAACAAGTGCTTTGTTTGGTGGGAAGGTATCAGGCGCCATATCAAGCGGTGATGTGATTGCCCTGTGGTATCCTGCCTTCGACGTCACACAAGAGACTGATTTTCAAACAAGAACGATAAATCTACAAGAACAAAATAATTCATCGAAAGTTCCTCTTGTAGCTTACTCCACCTTTACGGTTGAAAATGTAACCGGGCAGTTTACAGGTCTTCAGATGAAATTTTATTACGTGCTTTCGTACTTAAAGCTCAATATGGCCAACCTGCCATCTGTGGCAACAATCTCCAAGATGACACTTCGCAATGTTCCCTCCTCAATGAGTGTTACCATCAATGACCAGAAAAATGATTTTGTTGTTGGATCGCCTGAAGAGAAGGCAGCAAAGGACAAAATTACCATAAACGGACCATTTGAAACGAGCGAAGCCGGGACTTTAATGGTTGCTGCGGGGATCCTGCCAGCCAAAGAATCATCCCAAAGAAGCATTGTTGTGACAATTGACAGCTTAGGAGACTTTTTATCCCCTTTAGCTTCATCACAATTCGAATCACACAAGTACTACAACACAGTTGCTAGCAAATTCGAACATATCAGCCTGCCGGGAGTTCAAGATTATGGCATCTACAATATTGATAAAAATGAAACGGTGGATGCATATCAAGAATTCTCTCACACACTTATTACCGGAAGCGAAAAAGACAAGGCTGATTTTACAATGCTAAATATAGCCACTTACAAATATTGGAGTTTGAAGGGTATACCAGTTGACGCTGTTGAAGGAACAACCTTCTCAGCTCAAATTGTTTCAAACGGCATTAATTATCAACTCTCTGGTCAGGTGGATGATGCCATTGTCAAGCTCATTGAACCTGATGGGGAATTCTCTAAACTGTGGATCAAATCCAAAGAGTTGTTGTTTATCGTTAGAAAATAGTGCATCATGAAAAAAATCCTACTTATTATATTATCCGCTCTTGCATGTATAGTAGCATCACATGCTGTCCCTGCACTCAATAAACCTATTACTGTCACGCAACCGGATGGTACGGTGTTAACCATACGAATGCATGGTGATGAGTATCTTCACTGGGCAACATGCGGGAATAGTCTTGTTGTCAAATCTTCGGATGGCTATTGGCACTATGCAACATTTGATGAGCAAGGTGTGTCATACATTCAAGGAGGTCGAGTGACTGTTAATCTGCAAGGCGACGGCAAAAGCGTCGTTCCTCCTCGCGAGGCCATTGCCAAAGCGCAGCAGAAAAGGAATCAAAATTATATCTCGAAAAAGAATCTAGTTCCTAAAACATCTTCCAGATACTCCCCCATTTCTGAGGGTAATAAAAGATTTCTGATTCTTTTGATAGAATTTTCCGACAAAAAATTCAGTAAGAAAAAGTCAGATTTCGAAAACATGCTTAACGGCGAAGCGTACACGTATAATGGCGCCACCGGATCGGTAAAAAGATATTACACTGACGTTTCTTTTGGAAAGTTCAATCCCCAATTTGATGTTTATGGTCCTATCAGTGTATCATATACTTCCGCATATTGCGCCAATGATCCACTCAATGCAGTCATTCAAGCATGTCGGTACGCACATGACAACCTTGGGGTAAATTTTGCAAACTACTGCAATATGTCTTCTTCAGCCGTTGACAACGTCTTTTTCTTCTTCCCTGGATACAATCAGGCCGAGGGTGGAGGCTCCGATACGATATGGCCGCATGCTGCAGAATACGGCAATGCCTTTCTAGTTCTTGATGGCAAAAGCATTCATTGCTATGGTTGTGCTTCTGAGTTTAAGGCAAACGCTGGTGCTGTAATGGCTGGAATTGGTACTTTCTCACATGAATTTGGACATGTGATAGGGCTACCTGACTTTTATGACACCGACTATGAAGAGAACGGTCAATGTTTTGCTCTTGGAACGCTATCTCTGATGTCTGACGGATCGTATAACAACAATGGAAATACACCGCCATATTTCACATATGAGGAAAAACACATTTTAGGATGGGACAATGGTCTGACACTACTCAAAGACGGAACCAATGTTCTATCGAAGACTTCTGACAATGTTACCTTCTACAATCCAACTACGACCAAGAACGAGTATTACCTTTACGAGAGTCGTCCGAATATAGGCTGGGACAAATACACCTCCTGTGCCGGGATGGCTATTTATCACGTTGACAAATCTGATTATGTAATGCCGAATGGCTATACGGCAGGTATGTTATGGGAAATGGGGTATTATATCAATGATTTTGCCAATCACCAATGTATGGACCTTGTGGAAAGTGTCTATCCTGAATCTGCTCTTCAATATTACTCGGATATGGTTTTCCCTGGTAGAAAAAATGTTACAAAATTCACATCAGATACAAAACCTGCCGCACGTTCATGGGCTGGAAAGAACACCGGATACAACATAACAAACATAAGTTTCAACTCTACGTTCGGAACAACGACCTTGACAGTTTCTACGGAAAAGATGATTACGGGTACGGTGCGTAATTCATTGGGAGAGCCATTACCACAAGTTAAAGTTTTAATAAAATACATAACTTCTTCACCTGAAATTAAATCGATTATAACTCATAACGGAGTATCACTCTCACAACTTAACCTTACACCTTCAGCCGACAGCGAAGAATACGTTTCAACTACCGATGCCAACGGAAACTTTGAAGTTAAACTTACACGGGCCGGAAAGTATACCGTTTCAATCAACCATGGTGAATATCAGCCTTACAATAGCAGTGTAACGGTAGATTCTGTTTCAAATATAGACATCGTTCTTACAACTGTGCAAGATGAAGCGAATGTAAACCTTCAAAAATACAAGTCAATATCCGGAAACCTAGTCGGGTATGGTGACAACACAGACCACTATGGAGCTATGCGCTATACAGCGAAGGAATTGGAAAGTTATGTAGACTTCCCAATAAAATCCATCTCTTTTTTGGTGGATAATGGAGGAAACGGAACAGTGGACAAAATGGGTGTTCAGATATATTTTGATAACGTATTGCAATGTGACTGCGAATCAAAACATATTTTTGGTACGATGTGCACCGTAGATATCAGCGCATACAACCTTAAGATACCTGCCAATAAAACCGTAACATTCGCATACTATCTACTAAATCCATCATATGGATATCCATTTCGCCTAGCCGATCCTGAAACTCCTGCTACAGGCGGCAATTTGGTTACAAATAATCCTAATAGTGGATGGGTTTCAATTTCGAATGGAAATGTCGTTATTTCAGCAAAAATCATTGACAATGAAAAAATCATTGACCTTTCTGGAATCAACTACATCCTACTCGAAAACTCCTACAAAAGCGGTGACACTCTCCAGTTAAAACTTAAGACAAGCTCCATCAATACGCCATCCAACATATCATGGACCGTGAACGGAAAACCAGCTTCAAAAAGTGTTGTTCTTGAAAAGGGCGTATGCATCATAAGAGCGTACCTTACTTTCGCGTCGGGAAGACATGAGGTTATAGAAACAAAGTTGAATGTAAAGTAATTTCCAACTCAATTTGTCGAATTGACAATACACAAAATGTTTTTTTGTCAAAGATCTGAGGCCGGCTAATCCCCTTTAGTCGGTCTCATGTTTATGAATCCGCTCGAAAATTTATATCGAATATTTGACCCCTATAATAACCACTTGTTCTCCTAAAAAGGAAAAATCTTGATTTTGACAGGTAATGTTAAATACAAAATCACTCAATCTTTAAGGAATTTTACGAATGGTTTGTGTAACTTTGTCTAGTCGGAAAGGACTTTTGAAATAATTTTTCCGAGTTGGGTGAGTGAGCGGATTATCATACGTATCATTTATTTGTGTTAGCAACACGTATATATGCTGATAATAAGCCACATATCCAAACAATTTAGCGATACATTGCATATCCTTATACTATTTTTCGATAGTTTATCTACGTGGTTTTCTATCTAGATTGACTTATGATGCTAAGACACGCTTATTGGCAAAACGTCAAAAACTAACGAACTATTGTGTATTATGTGCGTATCCCATTTTCCAAATAATGTAAATTTTATGTGTCCAACGCCATACAATAAGCTATTAGAACAATTCGAGAGGTCTCTTTCTTTACTATCTTTTCCGGAAGACCCGCAGAATATGTATTCTCCCATTACGTATGCTCTTTCCGCAGGTGGCAAGCGCATACGACCGACACTTCTACTACTTGCTTACAACATATATCGCGACGATACAGAAAAGGCAATGGGTGCAGCCTTTGCCGTGGAAATACTACATAATTTCACATTGGTACATGACGACATTATGGATAAGGCCACTCTGCGTCGTGGATTACCATCCGTTGTGGCAAAGTGGAATTCAAACTCAGCGTTACTCTCGGGAGACGCTATGCTCGTAACGGCTTACACATTTCTTGAAAAGATTAATCCAGAAATGCTTCCTTGCATTCTTTCTATTTTCAACCAAATGGCCTTAAAGGTTTGTGAAGGACAGCAGTTAGATTTAGATTTTGAGAAAAGAGAAAAGGTGACTGTCGTTGAATTTTTGCGAATGACTGAACTAAAGACATCTTTTCTGCTTGGCGGTTCAGTGGCTATGGGCGCAACTCTTGCCGGAGCACAGGAAGATGACATTGAAAAACTTCGAAGTTTTGCTTCGGATTTAGGAATCGCATTCCAAATGCAGGACGATTTGCTGGACTGTTTCGGAGATGACTCCTTTGGCAAAAAAATCGGCGGAGACATTCTTGAAGGGAAGATGACATTTCTGAAAATCAATGCTATTTCAAGAGCCAACGATGAGCAACGAAACATTCTTCGAGAAACACATTTAAGAAAGGATCTTACAACAGATGAGAAAATAAATACTATCAAAGACCTTTACGTAAAGTTGGGCGTGGTGTCCCTGATTGAAAATCAGATTAAAATCCATATAAGTAGAGCCATTTCCTACCTTGATAGTCTCTCTGTTAAAAAGGAGAAACTCGATGAACTGAAGTCTTACACCAGAAGTCTTTTAGGGAGGCACTTTTGATGAAACGTGAAAATATAGAAATAATGGCCCCTGTAGGGTCATACGAAGCACTCCATGCTGCGATATCAGCCGGAGCCAATTCCGTTTATTTCGGAATAGGTACGCTTAATATGCGTGCGGCATCTGCTGCAAATTTCACACCGGATGATATGACAAATATAATCCGTATTGCGCACCAAAATGGAGTACGTGCCTATCTTACCGTGAACACCATCATATATGATGATGAACTTGGCAAAATGCACGAAATTGTTGATGCGGCACAGAAGGCTGGAATTGATGCAATCATAGCATCGGATCTCTCTGTAATAGACTACGCCTACCATATAGGAGTGGAAATACACATTTCTACTCAATGCAATATTTCAAATACGGAAGCTGTAAAATTCTATTCTCAGTGGGCAGATGTTGTTGTGCTAGCAAGAGAACTTTCCCTGGAACAGATAAAACACATCCATGATGAAATTGTAGAACAGGATATCCGAGGGCCTCATCAGGAACTAGTTCGCATAGAAATGTTTGCCCATGGAGCGTTGTGTATGTCAATTTCAGGTAAGTGCTACTTAAGCGAGCACGAAACGCACTGCTCGGCGAATCGTGGTGCTTGCCGTCAAATCTGTCGCCGTAAATACACCATTCAAGACAAAGATACTGGACAAATGCTTGATATTGATGGAAGATACATTCTCTCTCCGAAGGATCTTTGCACGGTAGATTTTCTTGACAAATTCATTGAATGTGGCGTATCTGTATTAAAAATCGAGGGACGAGCCAGAGGTGGAGAATATGTGAAACGCGTTGTGGGATGCTACGACTGCGCGTTGCGGGCCATCGAAGAAGGCAAGTACGATGAACGTCTGGCCGAGAATCTCAAAAAAGATCTTCTTACGGTTTTCAACAGAGGCTTTTGGGGTGGATATTATGCCGGTAAACCAATTGCAGAACATACCTCGCACTATGGTTCTTCAGCAACATTGAAAAAGGAATATGTAGGAAAAATCACCAACTTCTTTTCTCGTCTATCCGTAGCAGAACTAACCGTCGAGGCATCAACGCTCCGTCCCACAGATCGCATTCTTATAATGGGAGAGACAACCGGAGTTGTAGAGCTAACTGCACCTCAGTTAATGATTGATGGAAAGCCTATGGATGAAGTCCGTCAAGGTGATGTTTGTTCATTAAAGACTCCATGCGTTGTCCGCCGAGGAGACAAACTCTATAAGGAAGTTTGTAGATAAATCTACACGAATAACTCTCTAAAATATATCAGTATGTTTAAAGCTCAGACATATGTTTCACGCCGAAACGAACTCTCGAAAAGAATTGGAAACGGAATTATCTTGTTTCCTGGCAACAGTTTCGCATCAAGAAATTATCCTAACAATGCATACACTTTCCGTCAAGATTCTTCGTTTTTGTACTTTTTCGGATTGAATCTGCCGGACATGTTTGGAATTATTGACACCGAATCGCAAGAAAGTATTCTATTTGGCAACGATGTGACGGTAGATGACATCATATGGATGGGCCCGCAACCAGAAGTATCTGAATTGGCGGCAAGCGTAGGAGTAACAAAAAGTTTTCCTCTGTCAAAAGTAAAGGATTTTATAAGCAAAGCTCAACAACAGAAGCGTGAGATACATTTTCTGCCACCATATCGCAGCCTTACAAAAATTCAACTTTCTGACATACTTGGCAAGAGTGTCCAGGAGGTAGAACAGGGTCGCTCTGTTGATTTGATGTTTGCCGTAGCGGAAATGCGTGAGGTAAAAAGCGAGGAAGAGATTGAAGAGCTGCAGAAAATTCAAGATGTCGGTTATTTGATGCACACTACGGCGATGCATATGTGCCGCGAAGGTGTCGTTGAAAGAGAAATTGTAGGTGTTCTGAGTGGAATAACTAAATCTTACGGCCTCGATGTTTCTTTTGAAACCATCGTCTCCCAGCACGGAGAAACTCTGCATAATACCAATTGTGATGGGATTCTAAAAAATGGACGTCTTCTTTTAGTTGATGCTGGTGCCGAATCTCTAACGAACTATTGTAGTGATCACACGCGAACATTCCCTATTAGCGGCAAATTCACACAAAAACAAAAAGATATTTACGAAATTGTCCTTCGAGCACACAATCTTGTTCCTTTGGCAATGAAAACTGGTGCCAGGTATCATGAAGACGTACATCTTCTAGCATACAGATATTTGGCCGAAGGACTTAAAGAGGTTGGACTTATAAAAAGCTCAGCGGAAGATGCTGTAGCTGCAGGAGCAATGTATCTTTTTATGCCTCACGGACTTGGTCATGGTCTTGGTATGGACGTTCATGACTGCGAGGCATTCGGAGAGAGAAGCTTTGATTTCACAAATTTCTTGGATAGAGCAAGAAGAAGTGCCACGTGTACACATCGTGCTACGTGGGTTCTGCACAATGGAACTGTTTTAAGTGATGAACCTGGAATATATTTCATTCCTGCTTTAATTGACAAATGTGAAGCGGAAGGCAAATTCCGTGGTATTGTCAACTATGAACTCTTAAAAGACTACAGAGACTTTGGCGGCATACGAATCGAAGACGACATTCTTGTAAGGGACAATGGTGGCATTATGCTCGGGAAAAAACGCATTCCTGTTAAAGTAGAGGAAGTGGAAGAAGAAGTTGGAAAGCAAATCCTATGATTCACTTTCTTTTCGCAACCGAAATGGAGTCTAAGGTACTCGATGGTGTGAAGGAAAAATTCACTTTAGACATCTGTGGATGGGGAATCGATGAATGCAGACGAAACATTCCTTCCATAATAGAAAAATATGGTCAAGGTGTGTATGTGCTTTCAGGCATCGCCGGAGCATATCCCGAAAGTGGAATTAAAAAGGGTGATGTGGTCGAGGTGATAACGGAAAGTTATGAAGGTGAATCCTCCAGTATCAATTCCAGCATACAACTGACAACCCTTCCGAAGGTAGAGTCGATGACTGTCAAAAGTTGTAACCGGCCTCACGGAAAAGCAAAAATAGAAAACATGGAAGGGGCTCCGTTTTTTGAGCAATGTGCAACTTACGGATTTAGTTTCACAGAAATAAGGGCCGTTTCAAACATTACAAACGAACCAAGAGAAAACTGGGATATAGATACCGCACTAAAAAAATTAAAGGAAAACTTAAAAAACATATTAGATGAGTAAAGAATTCAAAAAATTTGTACTGATAGTTGTTGCTATTATAGTACTGTTATATATTATCAACAGATTGTACCTTTTGATAGAAGGGTCGATTGGCAGATTAGCTTTTATGCTTTTGAGCCACCTGATTGTATTCGTGGCTGGATATATTATCGGACGTAAAGTGTTCAAAAAAAAGGGATAAATTTTCCTCTTACGAAGAATGAGTCTGAAACTTAATATATCCCCGTGCCCAAATGACACCTTTGCCTTCGAAGCTCTCCTCCACGGAAAAACCGGCATAGATCTTCCTCAGCTTGATGTACGTTTTCTAGATATTGAAGAACTGAACCAGCAAGCGCTCAAAGGCATACCGGATATCTCAAAGATTAGTTACTCTATACTTGGTCAGATAAGCGATAAGTATGTCCTTTTGGAAAGCGGTTCCGCACTTGGCCGTGCAAATGGACAGCTACTTATTCGCAGGGCTGACTTTAAGGGGAAAATAAAACGCGTTGCATCTCCTGGGCTTCACACCACGGCAAATGCCCTTCTGAAAAGATATTTTCCGGATGTGGAAGAAATTGTGCCGATGCTCTTTTCTGACATAGCGCAATATGTTAACAATGGCCTTGCGGATGCCGGAGTCCTTATCCATGAAGGAAGATTTCTCTACAAAGATCAAGGGTTAGAACTGGTTGCGGACCTTGGTAAGCTTTGGGAGAAGGAAACCGCATTGCCTCTGCCACTTGGGGCTATCGTAATAAAACGCGATATAAAAGAACCCATAAGAAGACTCTTTGATGAAGCACTGAAAAGAAGTGTACGATACGCCTGGGATCATCCCGAACAAAACAAGGCATTTATTAAGGAGCATGCTCAGGAAATGGATGATACGGTAATTGAAAAACACATTCATCTTTTTGTAAACAATTTCACGGAAAGCCTCGAAGAGGAAGGACATGCGGCCGTTGACCATTTTTTAAGAGTTATCTAGCCCGCGAACAAGAAATTTACGGATTATGATTCACACATCGTAATCGTATCATTCGTCCGTCGCTATTGGGTACTGTTTCGTTGTGAAAATCAACAGCTATAGAATCTGTGTGTCCTAATATTTGACTAAAAAAATTTCTCAACGACGTCTATATCATAGGTGCAATTGAACGCAGGTTTAGATTGCATGAAGCACAACCATTAGTCTTGTTCTAAAGATTTTGAACAGTTGAAAATGACAAGACACAAAATCATTTATTGTAGTTTCAAATTTTCTTCCTAACTTTATAAAGATTTTCGAAAAACAACTTAAAACTTTATTCATATATGAAAAATTATTCTCCGAAAGACATCAAGAATGTCGTACTTGTGGGATCTCCGGGCTCGGGTAAGACTACTCTTGCTGAGGCTATGGCCTTTGAAGGAAAAGTCATTGACCGCAGGGGTAGTATTGAAAACAATAATACCATATCCGACAATACGGATATAGAACACGAGTACAAACGCTCAATTTTCTCCACGACACTCTTCACCGAGTTTATGAACCGTAAACTCAATATTATAGACTGTCCTGGATCGGATGATTTCTGCGGAAATCTTTTCTCTGCATTCAAGGTTGCCGATGTAGGCATCATGCTTGTAAATGCACAGGAAGGTTGGGCTGTCGGCAACGAAATACATTCCCGTTATGCCAAGATTCTTAACAAGCCACTTATCTGCTTTGTTAATCAGATGGATGCTGAGAAGGCAAATTTCGAACAAACGATAGATAGCATCAAGGCTGATTCAATTGTAAAACCTGTAGTTGTTCAGTATCCTGTAGGTTCGGGAGCATCGTTCGAAGGCTTCATCGATGTTCTGATGATGAAGATGTATCGTTTCAAGGACGATAACGGAACACGTGAAGAGTGTGATATTCCGGCCGATGAAATGGATAGAGCTACTGCATACAATCAGGAGCTTACCGAAACTGCAGCAGAATATGATGACAATCTGATGGAATTGTACTTCGACAAGGGTACACTTACACAAGACGACATCCGTGCCGGATTGAGGATTGGTGTGGCAAAGCGTGGTGTAATGCCTGTATTCTGCGGAAGTGGCCGAAGAGATATCGGAACAAAACGACTTATGGAATTTGTCATCAATGTAGGTCCAGGTCCTCAGGATGCACCAGCATTCCTGTCTACCGATGGTCAAGAAATTCCAGCGAACGAAGCAGGAGATACTACATTGTTCGTATTCAAGAGCCAGGTTGAAGGTCATGTTGGTGAAATAAATTTCTTCCGTGTTGTTAGTGGAAAACTTACAAAGGGAATGGAACTTACGAACACCAGAAGTGGCAACAAGGAAAAACTGACGCAGATTTTCGCCGTAGTTGGCAAGAATAGAATTGAAGTTACAGAACTATCGGCTGGAGATATCGGTTGTACAGTAAAACTCAAGGGCACTCGCACAAACGATACGCTTTCCGTAGCAAACGTCACAATAGAACCTATCGTTTTCCCAGAGCCTCGTTATCGTGCAGCTGTCAAGGCTACAGAACAAAGCAACGAAGAAAAACTTGGAAAGTTGTTGCAGGATGCACGTTTCGAAGATCCTACAATTCTTGTAGAATATTCCAAGGAACTCAAGCAGACCATTATTCAGGGTCAGGGTGAACACCATTTGAATATCCTAAAGACACGCATTGCAAACGAGAACAAGATTGCAATGGAATTCTTTGCTCCTAAGATTCCTTATCGTGAGACTATAACAAAAGTTGCACAGGCTGATTATCGTCACAAAAAACAATCCGGTGGTGCAGGTCAGTTCGGAGAGGTTCATATGGTTATCGAGCCTTACTATGAGGGAATTCCAGAACCTTCTAAGTATAAGGTAAACGGCAAGGAAATCACCGTTAACATCAAGGGTAAGGAAGAATACGACTTGGAATGGGGTGGTAAACTGCAATATTACAACTCCATCGTCGGAGGTGCAATCGATGCAAGATTTATGCCTGCAATTCTAAAGGGTATTATGGAAAAGATGGACGAAGGTCCTCTTACAGGATCCTACGCCCGCGACATCCGCGTAGTTATCTATGATGGTAAGATGCATCCAGTAGATTCAAATGAAATATCCTTCAAACTAGCTGCAAGAAATGCATTTAAGGAGGCATTTAAGCAGGCCGGTCCGAAGATTATGGAACCTATGTATATAGTTGAAGTTCTGACTCCTACAGAATACATGGGCTCTGTTATGAGTGATTTGCAAAACCGACGTGCAATGATTATGGGTATGGAATCTGACAAGGGATTTGACAGACTCAACGCAAGAGTTCCATTGGCAGAACTTTACCGTTATTCAACAACGTTGTCATCGCTCACATCTGGCTCGGCAACCTATACTATGAAGTTTGATGCTTACGAGCAGGTACCTTCTGATGTACAGGACAAGCTATTGAAGGCTTACACCGATACAGACGAAGACTAGAATATCGATTACTTGAAAGAAAGAGCTCCATTTGGGGCTCTTTCATTTTTCAATAGATAGCGTACCCATTTTTTGATTAACTTGCGCAAAACAGGAATTATGGATACAGCATTGGAACAGTGGACAAAGCGACTTGAGTCGTACAAGATTTATCTTAGACTGGAAAGACACTTTTCACAAAATACGATTGAAGCCTATCAGAGGGATGTGAATTCTTTAGAAAATTTCATCCTTCACATGTACGGAGTTGGACCTCAGGACGTATCCAAGGAAATGATAGAAAAGTGGATTGAACATCTTTTCAATGACAACAAAAATAAGACCTCTCAAGCGAGGGAACTCAGTGGCGTAAAGAACTTTTTCAATTACCTGCAAATCATAGATGTGATTGAAACACTCCCTACAGAATTTATTAGCGCACCTAAAACAAGCCGACATCTTCCAGATGTTCTCACGCTCGAAGAAATAGATACAATAATCAACCACATTTCGCCCGATAGTCGGAAAGGTCGCCGCGACCGGGCAATTTTGGAACTGATGTATTCCTGCGGGTTGCGCGTTTCGGAGGTTATATCACTTCGTGTCGGAGACCTATTCTTTGGCGAAGGATATATACGTGTAATAGGAAAGGGTAACAAACAACGTCTGGTACCTGTAGGAAGCGTTGCGATGGAAAAGACTATGATGTGGCTTGATGACAGAAGAGAAATTCCCGTCAAAAGCAGCGCCTCGGACATCCTGTTTCTAAACAATCGTGGTGACAAACTAAGTCGCGTAATGATATTTACTATCATTCAAGAAATCATAAAGGATTGCGGAATTGACAAAAATGTCTCGCCTCACACGTTTCGACATTCTTTTGCAACACATTTGCTTCAAGGAGGTGCAAGCATTCGACAAGTACAAGAAATGTTGGGGCATGAAAGTATTTCAACGACTGAAATATATACACATCTTGACCAGAAAAGACTTAGAAAGACAATAGAAAAATTAAAGCTGTAAAAAAATTACACGTCTGATTGTCAAAGTTTTGTATGACAAATCAATTTCTTTGACCCTAAAAAAGAAGAAGTAAGGAAACGATAGATAAAATCATCAACCAAAAATGGAAAGATACAAGACACGTGGAATTGTACTTCTTTCGACTAAATACGGCGAGAGAGATTTAATCGTACAGTTATTGACCGAAAAGTTCGGCATTAAAAGTTATCTTGTGCGTGGAGCACGCTCCACTCGAGGTCACGGGTCTAAACTGGCACTTTTCCAACCAATGTTTTGCCTTGAATTTGATGGCATATCCACTACACGTAGTGAATTGGATTATATCTCGGAAGTTAAAAATGCATTTGTCCTTCGTACGATTCCTTTTGATATACGAAAAAGCACAATTGCCCTTTTCATGTCCGAACTTATCTTCAAACTTGTAAAAGAAAAAGAACAAAACACCGAGCTTTTCTGTTTTATAGCTGATGCCATTCAACAATTTGATTGTATGCAAGAAGGTATTGCTAATTTTCATCTTTGGTTTGTAGTTCACCTTCTATCAATCATAGGGTTTCATCCAGGAAACGGATATAGTGAAGGTTGCCAGTTTGATCTGCAAGAAGGTATTTACACCAGCCAGCCTATATTTCATGACAACTTTCTCTGCAACGAAGAAAGCCAACTTTTAGCGTACCTTATAGATTCAAAAATAGATGAACTTTGCAAAATCAAACTAGTGCGTGGTCAAAGATTGGCTTTTCTGGAAAAAATGATAAAATTTTCTACGATTCATCTTGAAAATGTTGGTAAAATCAACTCTTTAGAAATATTACACGATATTTTTTAATATTTTTTACATAATATTGAACAATGTATAGCACTTTGTTTTACATTTGCACTGGACAAAAGTGTCTAACTTTAAAATTCATAATTATGAAAAAGATTTTCTCTATCGCTATTTTAGCTGCTGCTTTTGCAATGGTTGGTTGCGCAGGTAACGCAAACAAGAAGGCTGAAGAAAAATGTGACTGCTGCAAGGAAAAGTGCGAACAGTGCCAGTGCGAGGCTGCTCCTGCTGAGGCTGCTCCTGCTGAAGCTGCTCCTGCTGAAGCTCCTGCTGAGGTTCCTGCAGAGGTTCCTGCAAAATAATTTGTTTTGCAAAGCATCTAAAGAAGGAAGCTTAGGCTTCCTTTTTTGCTATATATGTGTACACTGTTGAAAAAATGTCCTTTACATTTTGCTAACTTTGCAGATAAAGAATAATGAATGGAAAACACATACCATATACCTGTTTTACTTGATAAAAGTATTGAACTTCTTTCAGTTAAAGAAGATGGGACTTATGTAGATCTCACATTCGGCGGTGGCGGGCATTCCAAAAAAATTCTTTCGCTGCTCTCCCCAAAGGGTGCTTTGTACTCCTTTGATCAAGATCAGGACGCATCGCAAAACATTATTGATGATCCAAGGTTCAATTTTGTCGCAAGTAATTTCAAATTCCTACGCTCAGCTCTAAGGCTACGCGGTGTTAGAGAAGTTGACGGAATTCTTGCAGATTTGGGTGTATCATCACACCATTTCGACACAACCGAAAGAGGCTTTTCCATTCACGGCAACGCCGAACTAGATATGCGTATGAACCAGCGCGGTGGGCAAAAGGCAAGTCAAATCATCAACACCTATGACGAGGAGTCGCTTGCAAGAATATTCCAGCAATACGGAGAACTTGAGACAACATGGAAAATTGCATCCTGTATCGCAAGGGCTAGAGCGGACAAAGCTATAGAGACAACCGAAGAATTACGAAACGCCGTAGCACCATGCACGCCCAAAAAGGATGCTCACAAATTTCTTACAAAACTCTTTCAGGCATTACGCATTGAGGTCAACGGCGAAATGGAAGCTTTGAAAATGGCTCTTGAACAGAGTAGTAAAATATTAAAACCAGGAGGCAGACTTGTTGTAATATCATACCACTCACTGGAGGATAGACTTGTAAAGAACTTTCTGAAATCAGGGAACTTTTCAGGAACCGTCGAAAAAGACTTTTTCGGACGGGAAGAAACCTGTTTCGAGATAATTACTAAAAAAGCAATTGTCCCAGACAGTATGGAAATAGAAAACAATTCACGATCCAGGTCCGCAAAACTACGGGCTGCTATAAAGTTGTCTTAAATATGAAAGATTGCGAATTTTTTGACGAACAAATTTTCAAGGAGCATTTAACCACAGGCTCCGAAACAAAAAAAGAGACTGGAGGTTCAAAAAAAATCTATAAGATTATATCCTCCATCATGAATTTTATGTTCGGAAAAATACTATCAAGCAACACCACCAGCAACATCATGAAAAGTATGTTGTACATATCTATGCTTTGGCTTGGTTGTATATTTTTAAGCATGTGGTGCTTCAGTGTGGGAATAAATGTTAACAATTCACAAAAAGAACTAGAAGACATCAAAGCTCGCCATCTCAGACTTCGGACAGAACTATATTCAAGAAGTACATATCACGAAATACTTAGAGAGGTTGATGAAAGACACCTGGAACTCGAACTCCCAACAACACCACCATACTGTTACTGATTATGCAAAACCTTTCAAGGACAGAATACGATAGAGCCATAAAAAAAATCAATTTTTTTTATCTGCTTTTTATCATACTCACAGCGATTCTGTGTGTTAGGATAGGTTTGGTTCTTTCCAGCGATGACAATGAAAAACGTTCAGAAAAAATATACAAAAGCATTATCCGCAAAGAGACAACCAAGGCTCTTCGAGGAACAATCTATGATAGGAATCACCGGCCTCTGGTAACATCAACTAAACGTTATACGATACGACTTGATGCCGCAGCTGAAGGGTGTCGTGACTCCGTAAAGTTTACAAAAGAAGCGCTTGCGCTATGTGAGAAACTTTCGGAATTTTTTGGAGACAAAACGCCAAAAGAATATTTCAAAAAAATAATGGACAAATATGCCAAAAGGTATTCCAGCTCATATATTGAAAAGGAAACGCTATGGCACAAGGCTGGTTTTTTTGAAAAGTTATATCATAAAATCTCTAAAAAGAATAGTCCGTTCGATCCGAAGCGAGATACTATTGTAGAAAAGGTGGTTCGCATCGTAAACAGAAATCATCCAATGGTCGTTCTATGCAAGAACATTGACTATGATGAACTGTGCATCGTGAACAAATTTCCGATTATAAACTCTTCCTTAGGTAGTGTGTGTATAAAAGAAGAAAGTGATTCAAGAATCCATCCTCAGCACGATCTCGCAATAAGTACCATCGGTATTTACGACAACGATCACCACTCCGGCATGGAATTTCACTATCGGGATACGCTCAAAAGCACATCTGGATACAGATATACAAAAAAAATCGCTCCCGGCCTTTCTATTCCTTTCAGCGACAAGGATCACCGCACGCTTGATGCTCACAATGGATATGACATTGTAACAACGCTTGATGCTGATGTTCAGGATGTAATGACATTAGCCCTTAAGGATGCTTTGAAAGATCCCGGAAGTTTCCGCGCTATGTCTGTTGTTATGGAATGCTCCACTGGCGACATTTTGGCGATGGCCAGCCTCGATAAGAATAAAGGAAAGATTGGTGAATACACGAATCACATTCTACGTCACATATTCGAACCAGGTTCAACATTCAAAATTGCAACGACAATAGCTTTGATGGATGGTAAGAAAATGAGTCCTAAGAAAACCTACGATTCAGCACATGGAAAAAGTGTGACAGTGGGTAAACGTTCGGTTCAAGATGCGGGGGATGATGGTGGTGTGATTGACCTAAGAGAGGCTCTAGTAAAGTCCGCTAACGTATATTTTGCAAAAGCCGTATTTGACCACTATGCATATGACGAAAAAGGATATGTTGAACAACTGAAAAAACTTCACCTAGATGAAACTTTGTATCTTGGTAAACTTAAGGGAAGCACTCCAAGATTCAAGACAACCAATAGCAAGCATTGGTACAAGCACATTACGCTTGTCTCCTTAAGTTATGGTTATGAAATAGAAATCACTCCGCTTCATTTAGTGATGCTATACAACGCGATGGCCAACAACGGCAAGATGATGGCTCCAAGGCTCATACAAAGAATTGAAAAGGAAGATTCCATTATAAGTCAAAACCCTCCTAGAGTATTGGAAGAACAGATATGTAGCAAAGCCACCCGAGAGTTCTTTACAGAAGCCTTGGAAGAAGCTGCTTTGGAAGGAACAGGAAAATATTACTTTGGCCGCGACATTACACCTTACCGCGTAGCAGCAAAAACAGGTACTGCCCAATATAGCCAACACAAAATGAAAAACACTTACGTTGGCTCTATGGTTATGTTCTTTCCAGCAGATAATCCTAAATATACAATTTACACCGCGGTTATAAAGACAAAGCAATGGGCAGGAGACACCTACTATGGTGCTACTCTATCTGGTCCCATCAATCAAAAGATTGCAAGTTATTTATATTCGAGAGATATCCGTACCAATATGTTCTCTGCGCACGGAGAATCCGAGCTGAAAATAAAGGGTGGGCTTTCTACAAACCTTTCCAGCGTAATGAAAAACTTCGGACTAACGGAAGGCGTATGGGAGGCTAAAGAGTTTGGCACATTTGACATAAATACGATGAGTGCACAAAATGTGGAAGTTACAGATAGTATCATGCCGCGCCTTTTGGGGATGGGAATGAAGGATGCGGTATATCTAGCCGAAAAAATTGGTTTACATGTCACATGCAATGGTATGGGTTGTGTTATAAAACAAAGTATCCCAGAGGGTACTGAAATAAAACCAGAGCAAAATATTGTACTAACATTTGGCCGAGCACCTAGTGTTAACACCCCTACAAAATAAAGATGATGCAAAAGTTGTTTCACGCTCAATAATATTTCTACAGCCTTATGTTTTAAATGTTATTTTTGTAGAGATGTGGCAATGGAAATAGTGCATTGAAAAAATTATAAAAAATGTATAACGTAAAAAAATTAAACCAACTTATTAAAGATATAAAAATCAAGGAGATAATCGGCAATTCCGAAAGGATTGTGTCCGGTCTCTCGCTAGATTCACGAAATATCGACAAGGGTTATTGCTTCTTTGCCGTAAGTGGAACAAAACAGGATGGACATCTTTTTGCAAAGGATGCCATAAAACGTGGTGCCACAACCATCCTCTGCCAGCATCCGCTTGAAGAAGAAGAAAACAACAAAGACATTACACAGATTGTCGTTGAGGACACGCAGGCAGCAATGGCTCTTATGGCTGAAGCCTTTTACGATTATCCAAGCCGGAAGATGAAAGTCGTTGGTGTCACAGGCACAAACGGGAAAACAACAATTGCAACTCTGCTATATGATCTTGTTAGAAAACTCGGATACAAGGCTGGACTTATCTCTACGGTCATTTACAAAATTGATGAGCGTAGCATCACTTCGACACATACCACGCCTGACGCTATACGTCTCAGTAGCATGATGAACGAAATGGTTCAAGCAGGATGTACGTTCTGCTTTATGGAGTGTTCTTCACATGCCATATCCCAAAGCCGTATAGATGGAATCAATTTTGATGGCGCTCTGTATACGAATCTTACACACGACCACCTGGATTATCATCACACATACCAAGAATACATCAAGGCAAAGAAGAGATTTTTTGACATTCTTTCCCCTCAGGCATTTGCGCTAGTGAATCAAGATGACAAAAACGGCATGGTGATGCTCCAGAACACTAAGGCTAAGAAATACACTCTTGCACTGAAATCCCTGGCTGATTTCAACTGCAAGATTCTCGAAGAAATTCCGGAAGGAATGCTTTTGAAAATTGATGGTCAAGAGGTTTGGACAAAGCTTATTGGGCGCTTCAATGCATACAATATCCTAACAATTTACGCAACAGCTCTGCTACTTGGTTTCGATAAAAGCTCTGTGCTTCAAGTAATTTCAACACTCAATGCCGTCAACGGCAGAATGGAAAACTGCATTTCACCTAACGGCATCCGTGCCGTAATTGATTACGCACATACACCTGATGCCCTGGAAAATGTTTTGCTCACTTTGAGAGAAATCCGCAAAAAGGAAGAGCGTATTATTACCATATGCGGATGCGGTGGTGATAGAGACAAAACAAAACGCCCGGAAATGGCTCATATTGCCCAAGAAATGTCTGATATGGTAATTCTTACTTCTGATAATCCCCGGACAGAAAATGCCGAAGACATTATTCGAGACATGGAAGCAGGACTCAAAAATAAGGACTCTTATCTGCGCATAAGTGATAGAGAAATGGCTATAAAGACCGCTATTACGTTGGCAAAACCGAAAGACATTATACTAATAGCAGGAAAAGGCCACGAAGATTATCAAATTATAGGAACAGAAAAGTTCCATTTCAGTGACAAAGAATGTGTAGAAAAGTATTTCAGTTTAATCAAAGCTTAAAAAATGTTATATTCTCTAATAAAATATCTTGACAGCCTGTTCACCATACCCGGAGCAAGGCTCTTCCAATACCAGACATTCCGCGCAACACTAGCCATAGTTCTCTCGTTGATCATTGCTATCTGGCTCGGCGGAAAAATTATCAACACCCTGAAAAAACATCAGATTGGTGAAAGTGTCCGAAACCTTGGATTAGATGGGCAAATACAAAAAACCGGAACACCTACAATGGGCGGTTTGCTGATACTGCTTTCGACTCTTTGCCCCGTTTTACTCATATGTAAACTTGATAATATTTATATACAACTACTTTTAACAGCTTCTGTTTGGTGCGGTCTTCTTGGCTTTTTGGATGATTACATCAAGGTATTCAAACATAACAAAAAAGGACTAAAAGGATGGTTTAAGGTATTTGGGCAGATAGGTCTTGGGCTTATCATTGGATGTACGATGTGCTTCTCGGACAATGTGGTTGTTCGCGAAAAGAGCAACCAAGAGCCCTCGTCGACAACCATTCAGATGAGCATCTCAAACACAACAACCCCATCTCAAGGTCACGATGTTCGTAACGCAAAAACAACAATACCATTTGTAAAGAACAACGAATTTGATTACGGATGGTTTACAAACCACAACAAAACATTAACAGATGCGCTGTATATTTTGGTTGCAATCTTCATTGTTGTATTTCTTTCAAACGGAGCAAATCTCACAGATGGGTTAGATGGTCTATGTACCGGAGTTTCAATTCCAATAATAGTAGTGCTCGGTATTCTAGCATATCTTTCCGGAAACATCAATTATGCCGATTACCTAAATATAATGTACATTCCATCGAGTGGTGAAATGATTGTATTCGCTTCGGCTATGGTGGGAGCTTTGATTGGATTTATGTGGTACAATTCATTCCCTGCACAAATTTTCATGGGAGATACCGGATCGCTTGCAATCGGAGGTATAATTGCTGCATTCTCGTTGTGTTTACGAAAAGAACTCCTGATTCCTTTGATGTGTGGAATATTTCTTTTGGAGAGTCTCTCTGTAACATTGCAAGTTGCCTACTTCAAACACACAAAGAAGAAATATGGTGAAGGAAGAAGAATATTTTTGATGACTCCAATACACCATCATTATCAGAAGAAGGGTCTGCACGAGGTAAAGATTATGATGAGATTTACAATCGTATCCATCATATTGTGTGCAATTTCATTCATAACACTTAAAATTCGCTAAAATGGCCAAAAAAATTGTTATCCTCGGAGGAGGAATCAGTGGATATGGTTCCGCCATTCTTGCAAAGAAAAAAGGATTCGATGTATTTCTTTCGGATTCTGGCACAATAAAGGATATCTATCGTAAACGTCTCGAAGAGTGGAACGTGGAGTATGAACAAGGTGGTCACTCCATAGAAAGGATTCTTTCGGCTGACATTATAGTAAAATCACCTGGCATTCCAGAAAAAAACGAACTTATCCAGAAGTTGCGGGCAAAGTCCATTCCAATCATTTCTGAAATGGAATTCGCCTACCCCTATATAGGCAAGGCTAAATGCATATGTATCACTGGTTCAAACGGAAAAACCACAACGACATCGCTTATTTATAAAATTCTAAAAGATGCAGGATACAAAGTTGCACTCGGTGGTAATATTGGAGAAAGTTTTGCGTATACCGTAGCAACCGAAGAAGTGGACTGGTATGTTTTAGAACTAAGCAGTTTCCAACTTGACGGCATGTTCCGCTTTAGGGCACATATCGCCATTTTAATGAACATTACACCGGACCATCTAGACAGATACGGCTACGTATTCCAAAATTATGTAGACTCAAAGATGCGTATCATCCAGAATCAGAAATCAAACGACTTTTTCATCTATTCGGCAGATGATAATGTAATCCAAGCAGAACTTAAAAAACGTACAATCCCTGCAAAGGAGCTTCCTTTTATGGCACACAATACGATATTTAGTCAAGAAGGCGATGCTATGCTTCATGCAACAGAGATAAATGTGTCCGTAAATAAAAAGGATTTGATGCTGGATTGTTCACAAATTCAGATAAAGGGACTGCACAATTCATACAACACAATGGCTGCTGCGCTTGCTGCGTTAGCCGCCAAAGTCAAACCTTCACAGATAAAAAAGTCCATCTACGACTTCTCTCCTGTTGAACACAGATTAGAGCCAGCTGGGGAATATAATGGGATAAAGTTTATCAATGACTCTAAGGCAACCAATGTTGATTCTGTATGGTATGCTCTGGAGGCCATGCAAACACCCGTTGTATGGATTGCAGGGGGAACTGACAAGGGCAATGATTACTCTCCGCTCAAAGAATTTGCACGACAAAAAATTCACACGCTTGTGTGCATGGGCCTTGACAACAAAAAACTTCTTGATGAATTTGAGGGGATTATACCGAACATTATCTCTACATCTTCGCTTGATGATGCGATGAATGCTGCCACGAAAGCGGCCCGCCCTCAAGACACTGTTCTTCTCTCTCCTGCATGCGCAAGTTTTGATCTTTTCAAATGTTACGAAGATCGTGGAGAACAATTTAAGCGTTGGGTAGAAAAACTGATTCAACAAAATAAGCAACTCAAGTTTCGCAAGTAAAAAAGGTGGCGTTATTCCCACCTGCGAAGCGGGTTAGCCTAAGCCCCGAATAACTATAGGGAGCTTTCGCCCAGGAAGAATACATAGGCACTTATGTGAGCTTG
>JAGHTK010000126.1 GCA_018065435.1 Candidatus Alistipes equi | reverse complement strand
GTTGTGGTTAATATTGCGCCAAAGGCGCTTGGTGGGTGTAGAACAGGGATTGTTTTTTTTGTTTATTGCCTTGAAGGGGGGGATGCCCTCTGTCCCGGCGGTTTCGACTGTCGGTCAACTGTCGGTCAACTGTCGGTCGACTGTCGGGAATGACAGGAATATAGCAGGTTCTTAGTCTCTTTTCGTGAAGGGTCGGCCAAGTGTCGACCAAGTGTCGACTCCAAATTTAAGCCAATTGGATGCCAAGTATTGTGATTTTACTGTCCGTTTTGAAACAACATTTTTTCAGGATAAGACATTTACCGGATAAAAATATACGATTGTTAAGATTTCCCCGGTTTAGGATGCAGATACCAAGTAGTATACGAGTAGAATACGTTAAGAATACGTTAAGAATACGTTAAGGATGGTTCCTAATTTTCAAAAATATACGATTGTTAAGATTTGGATAATTGATAATCCTTATCTCGGCAGAGCCGAGAACGATCTGCGACAAAGTCGCCGTATGGATAGTTGATAGTTGAGATCTGCGACAAAGTCGCCGTATGCTTATCTCGGCAGAGCCGAGAACGTGCGGATGGTGATTGAGCGCTATCGGGCAATTGCAAAAGTGCCCAAGAAGAAACGTGCCGTAGAGGAGAAAGATAGCTGGACGGGGAAGAAGTTGGATTGGGGGATGTAAGGAGACAACCCAAAGGGACGATAAGTGCGGGACAAGGGAGAAAGAACTTTCTGATAATATAAACGCTATGTCTGTCCGTAGGCAGATTGGAGCGCGGACATGGCATATATTGACCTTTCTAGGCGGAGGCCGCTCCTTCCGCTTCAACGGAAGGACGCTCCGGGTAAAAAGTTAAAAGTATGGGATTTGAAAATGTAAAATGTAAAGTGTGAAGTGGAAGCGAGTTGGGGAAAGTAACTGAATGAACATGAGAACCCTTAAAGTAGGTTACAATGGTATTTGTTCACCATACGTGATAGTAGGCTTTTCAATCCAGTTATACTTGATGGCACAGAATAATATTATCCAGGCCAAATACAATAGAATTGCCAACGAAACAATCAGCCATTGCAGGATTTTAACTGCTCTAATGATGTATTGCTGACTGATTTCTTGCGTATATTCGAAGATGTTATGTAGCGTCAAGGGGATATTGTTCTTCTCAAAATAACATAAATGTTCATCCATATTAGAAACTATCGCATCCAAAGCTATAAGATATGATCTTACCCCAACCAATCGAATAAACAAATTAGCGGTATCATTCTCATTCAAATAGACGGATATGTGTTTCTCGTTTTTTATAAGTTCTTTGAGCGCGCTATCATCCTGTACTTTATCGGTATAATCGGGTTGGATAATATTAATTTGCTGTTCCATATATTTGCAAGATTCGGTCAGCATAGAGTTTACTTTATTTGGGATAAAAGCGCTATGTATCAGCAGAATGCAGAACAGCATTCCAACTGCTACGTCAGCAGCTATTAGCCAACCTTTGTAGGTCGTAATTTGACGAAGCGTCAGGAACACCAGCCCAACGCAAATGGCGAGAAGAGCAAGATTCAATAAAATAATATAGATGATATTCATTTACTTTGATAGTTTGGGTTAATATACACATGCGTCTTTTGCGGACGACAGTCTGCGGCGGTAATTTGCCAAATATGCTTTTGTAGAGACTTCAGTTGCTTATACTCATTAAGTATTCCCAAGTCCTTTAGAACCAGTAATGTAAGTAGTCGTCCACATGGTGCCTGCATATATTCGTTAAATGTGTCAGGACGAAAATCGGGAGTATTCCGTTCGATGAGTATGTTATATTTTCTCTTCTTATCTTGCCATGATTGCAAGATACGGCAAGCCTCGTAAAAACAAAATATACAAAATGGTACTTGCAACCATAGCCAATGGCGGCTATATGCATGTAGAGGCAAACAAGCCATGCCTATCCCCATCGCAAGAAGGAGAAAGGCATAGCTGTTTAGAAACACATATCGTGGTAATGTGGATATGGTTCGCTTTGACATTATTGAGCAGCGTTGATTGCAGCGTAGAATGCGTCAACAATCTTTTGTGCACCAGCCTCATCCTCACCTGCAAGGAGAACATTGGTGGTCTGAGTAAACGATTCATAGTAGAGACTATATGCCTGGCAGAAGCAACCGCAGATAGTTCCCTCCTTCGTGTAACCTACTTCCTTCACGCTGCTGGGAAGAACATACTTCACATTCTTACCAACATTGAATACCCACAATGCCTTGTACTGGATAACCTCAACAACGCGCTTGTCGGTAATCACAATGTAACCTTTGCGCTTGTTACCAAGGATAAGGTTGATGAACTTTGTCACTTGTCCGATTAAGCGAGCAATAGGATTCGAACTGGTTGCCCACAATTCTGCTTCCAACTCAATAACAAGTTTCTCATTTTCGCCTAGAATAAGGCCTGATTTTAAGTTTGCCATATACTTTTAATTTAATATGGTTTTTCCTACTCTGTTTAGGCTTTTCGGACTCCGCCCTACAAGTACGTGCTGTATTGTTTGTGTACCTGATATACAATAAAAAAGCAGGCGCGAATTACTCGTTCCTGCAACTTTAGGCTGTGAGAATGCCGTTCCTATCAGAAAACGATCAACTCATGCCTGCCGAATGTACGTACACACGCGCATGTACCTTAAATTATAAGATACAATATGCGCATAGTTATACAATCTAAGCAGACGTTTCGTTGCTTCGTCTTGGATAGGTTTTGAGTTTCTCACATTCAAAGTTGCCAAGTCTCGAAGCGTTATTAAACGCCTTTTCAATATGTCCTTCTGTTTTACATCGGTAAGCGATGACCTCCTTTTTTACTCCCGGAGGTGGGGGGATTTCAAAGAACTTCTTCCTTTAAAAAACTATACACATAGCCGGATGACTGAAAAAAAAGACCGGTCTCGGGCTTGCTTAGTTTGGCAAAAAGGGAAGAATTATACACCTTATCAAATGCTTCTTGCATCGACATTCCAGTTTCTTCCATTAGGCGAGAGATCATGTCTTTAACAATCTCTTCTTTCATATTTTGAAATTCTACTAGACTGACTTTCATAATTTTATCAGTTTATCAATCGCCTCTTGTGTGCAGAAGGCATATTGGAATGTGATACCTTTGATATACTTTATTCGCTCCAAGAATTGTTCAAAATTGATATATCCTTGTTTATATCGAGTGATCTGTGCACCAATGCGATCGTTCGCAATTGGTCCATACACAATATCAAAGTTATGCAACGTACGCCCCTTAGGCTCGGTGCGATGATCATACACGAAATGTGCCCAATCCTGTGAATATTCCTCAAAGCGTTTATATCGAAGGCTATTAAAGAGTCTCTCGTCAAATTCATACACATTTATCACAGGTTCTCCGCCTTCGAAATCTGCCTTAAATGCAGCCATTTCTTCGGCTTGCTCCCTTTCTGCAGAAAGATAGAACGCCAACCCAAAGTCCTTATTAGGCCTGGATTTTGTTAGATCGATCTGGTCTATTTGTATAGTGGAACCGTGATAGAGAATCATAATGAACCTCCTTTCCTACGACAGTATGAACGAAGTGTATCTATGTTATCATTGACGGATAGCGTGTGCATGATGCCATAATGTTTTTCGCAAAGAGCAATCGCACCATAACGATTGAGGTAGCGATATGCTTCTACCTCCGTCAAACCGGTATTCATGGCAAACCCTGCCACCAGTACGATAATGTATTCAATAGTATTTACAACGTTTTTTGTCATACTAAAAGAGACTTTGCAACTTTGAGGCTGCAAAGTTACGATTTTTTTTTTGATATATGCAAATATTTTTGCGGTTTGATAGGGCAACAATATCAAAATAATGCAAAAAAAATGAAAAAACATGAATGAATGTAACCCCTTTTTGGAAAAAGTTCGTATACAAAAGAATAGAAGGGCATCTTCAATTTGTAAATTAAGAATTTGTAAATTTGCAAATGAAAAGCAAAAAGTCAAAGGTAAAAAGAGGGGGTCGAGAGACTGTTGAGAGAGTGTCGAGAGACCCTCAACCCAAAAATGTCTCACAATTGCTGATGAAAAACATATTACCACATCTTGATGCGGTTGCCCCCCCTACTTAAACCCAAACACGAAATATACCGCCAGAATCAGAAAGACACCGGCTACGATATGATTCCACTTCAGTTGCATCTGAAAGGCAATCACCGAAAACAAAATAAACACAATCAGTGTGATAACCTCTTGGATTACTTTTAGTTGCATCAGGTTGAAAGGTCCTCCGTTCCCCTCAAAACCAATCTTATTGGCAGGCACTTGCAGGCTGTATTCAAAGAATGCAATGCCCCAACTGGCAGCAATAACCAACAGCAACGGCCATTTCTGAAACCACTCAAACTGCTCCATCTTGAGATGAGCATACCAAGCCGTAATCATAAAAATGTTTGCTAAAAACAAAAGCAAGATTGTTTCAATTCCTTGTATCATAGCGTTTAATGTTTGATGTACGATTGACAATGCACGGTTACGCGCCAAAGGCGCTTGTTTAGTTGAAAGTTTAAAGTTTAAAGTTTAAAGAAGCCGTCTAGTTTTTTAGTTGAAAGTTGTGGTTGTCGTTGTGGTTGTGGTTAATATTGCGCCAAAGGCGCAGATCTCAACTATCAATTATCATCGATTGCGCTTGCGCAAACAACAATTGCCGTCAGGCAAACAACAACTTTCCCCTCCCGCCAAAGGCGGAACAAGCCGACTTCTTTCAACTTTCAACTATCAACTTTCAACTATTTTTGGCAGGTAGTCTTTTTTGATGTTTTCCATGGCGTTCCAAAGGGAGGAACGAATGTCCGGATTCCATGTCTCGAGGTCGTGGATGAGGGCTTTGGCTTTGGCTCTGGAACTCTCCTTCTCAAAGGGACAGAGATGAATCTGCTGCCGGTATTGGCAGAGACGGGCATACTCCACAATCTCTTTTTCGTCAATCAGGCACAAGGGACGTATCCACGTCAGTGGCATCTTCTCCAACGACAACTTGGGCGGGATAGCCGCGAAACTACCCTGATAGATAAGGTTCATAAGCAGAGTCTCTACGGCATCATCCCGATGGTGTCCTAAGGCAATCTTGTTGCAGCCCAACTCTTGGGCAGTGTCCAAAAGGGCCTTGCGCCTGTACCATGAACATAGGAAACAGGGGTCTTTCTTCTCCTCGCCCTTAATCTCGGTGTCACGCACCAAGAACGATACACCTGCCCTTTGGCAGCATTCTTCCAGATAGGAGGTGTCACTAAGGTAGTTGCGCTCTTGAATGCGAATATGTACGGCGGAGACCTTAATCTGAGGGACAAATATCTTTGCCTGCCTGCCCAACAATTCCAACAAGAGCAAACTATCCTTACCGCCACTCAGTCCCAGCAGAATATGGTCGCCGTCTGCCAGCAGCCGGTAACGCTGACAGCCTTCGTGAAAGCGTCTCCACAATTTGTCTTGCAGTATCTGTACGGGAGTGGGTTTCATAATGGTGAAAAAATCGGTGCAAAGGTAGTGAGATTTTCTCATTTGTGCAAATTTTTGATGCGGTTGCCGTTTTTTTTGGGT
>JAGHTK010000098.1 GCA_018065435.1 Candidatus Alistipes equi | reverse complement strand
TTCTTGACTATCGTTCATTTTTTTACACTTTCTGTAATATTTCTATCCCAAGAAAATCAATCCGCAATTTAGGGCTTTGGACTTTTTAAAGTGGACTCATATATGGAAAAACAAAGAGTTTTAGCTTTAATTTTCTTATTCGTATTAAAAAAAGGTTTCAAAACAGGAGCCTGTTCATCCAAAACAAAGACCTTATGTCCTGTAGAGGAAGAAGAAGCAATAGCCAGTGAGCAGAACATCCATCCCGAATCTTTTCGCCAACTTTTTCCATCCTTTGACGTAAGACAGATAACCTTCGGCCATTTCCAAAATGGCACGCTTGCTCTCAAGGAGTATGTCACTGGAAATCTTAAAGGAATAGTGTAGGGAAGAAGTTGAAAAGGTTCACCTAACGAAACGCTACCTTTAGGCAGATTTTTCAAAGTGCAGGATTTCTTCGCGAGTGATACACGCGCTGGCGAGAAGAAAGAATATGCAGGGACTCCAAAAGAGAAGTCACCGTCTAAGAGATATACATTCCTTATACCTGCAATCATTCCTTGGCCTATTGCATCATCTTGTGCATCGTATCCATCATCTACACCTTTAGCCACAAACTCCAGCAAAGAGGAGTTACCAGAAGCATCCGAAACCGCAATTTGGATTTTTTTAGACATGCCCGCATGAAAGTGTACAAGACCGCTTTCATTTTCGCTACCACAAATGTACTTTGGGACGTTGCGTTCACGCGCCAGACGAACAACTTCACACCTGGAATGAAGCTGAAGGGGATAGAAAGACACAGCATCCACATATTTGTTCGTATGGGAATAAAATGCATCCATCTTGTATGAATATACTTCACGTCCGTCAACGCGCAAAGTCAAATCATGTATTCCAAAACGGTGATTGGAGCCCGCCTCACGATCCAAAGTTTCAAGTACAAAAAATACATTACCCGCAAGTTTTGGGGTGATGGCAAGTGAATATTTCTTTCCGCGTTTTTTTACAGGAAGCGACATTTCCTCCCTAATATGGGCCACACCTTGCAAAGAATCAACGCGGTAGGCACGTAGGCGTTTGATTAGAGGTGGCACATTATCCTTAATAGGAATCATTCCCATAGAGATGGGGTTAAACCACGTATTGCCATCTATGGAACGTATCTCAAAATGCAGATGAGGTCCAAACGAGGAACCTGTATTTCCAGAAAAAGCGATAACATCACCCTGTTTGACCGGAAAACGCGAAGGTGCAAACGTATATTCACAGATATTCTCATGACGTGATTCACGCAAGCTATCAAGCGTCTTTTGAAGTTTTGTTTCAAGACGGGAAAGATGTCCATAGACGGTCATCGTAGAAAGTTTTGGATGTCTCACGTAAAGTCCCAAGCCATATCCTGCGGGCGAAAGAGTTATCCTCCATACATATCCATCGGCCGAAGCCAAAACAGGTTTTCCTATCTGTCCGAACGTTCGAAAATCCAACCCTCCATGAAAATGTCCCGGACGAAACTCCGCAAAAGAAGCCGACCTGGAAATTCTAACGTTGGATATAGGAATACAATAGTCAGAAGCCAAAGAGGAGAAAACTATCGCAAGAAAAATTGTAAGAAAGTATGCTCGAAGTTTAATCATCTCAAAATTTCACTCATTATTGCAAGCACATCATCAATGTCGTAACCTTTCGACAGGGCAAACCTTATGAGTTTTTCACGGACTTTTCGCTCAGGTTCATCACCAAGCGTCTTAAGTTTTCGTTCAAGAAGAGGTTTTAGCCTTACCTTCACATCTTCCATAAAGAAATCCTTCATAACATCATCAACAATCTCTACGCTGATACGTTTCGAAAGTAAGCTTTGTCGTATTTTAAGTGGTCCCCAGTTCGAAAGACTTGCATGCTCACGTACAAACGCACCGGCATATCGACAATCATCTATGAAACGATTCCGATAGAGGGAATCAAGTATCCAATCCCACTCACGCTCATCAATATTCCACCTTCTTAAGAGGCGTCTTGCATCTTCCGAACATTTTTCGGCTTTGGCGGAGAGCTTTTCCAAAGCTTGCAAAGCCTGTTGCGGAGTTTTCTGTCGTTTCACATCCATGCCACAACTATTCTATCTTTATCAAAACGATCCTTTTTTACTTCCACTCTGCTAAATTGCATTTCATAAAGCATACGAGATACCTCTTCGCCACTTTTTTCATAGATCTCAAAAAGTAGTACTCCATCCTTCGAAAGCATCTTTCGAGCGTTTCTAGCTATGGAGCGATAAAATACAAGCGTATCTGAATCACTTACAAAAATGGCCATTTTGGGTTCATGATCCTTTACAGCGGTGTGCATTTCTAAGTAATCAGAAGCAGGTACGTAGGGAGGATTCGAAACTATTATATCAAAAGTACCCATAGAGGAGAAATCCTGAAGAGCATCTCGCTGCTGCACAAAAATTGCAGCTCCAAGACGCGCTGCATTATCCTTCGCATATTCCAAAGCATCCTTAGAAAGGTCAAATGCAGTTACTTGCTGGTCCCGATTGCGAAGTTTCAGCGCAATAGCTATTGCACCTGAACCAGTACACGCATCTAACACTCTTCCTGATTTTACAAGATACTTTTCTATCTCTATAACAAGGTCCTCAGTTTCAGGCCTTGGAATAAGAACACCATGTCCAACACGAAAATCGAAGCCCATAAACTGAGCACATCCAAGCACATACTGAATGGGTTCAGCATTTACAAGACGCTGTAATGCTGGCAAAAGATGAGCGGTATCAATTTTCTCATCCATTCCAAGAGCCATCTGGGTATAGGTCATAGAAAACTTTCCTTCGACTAAAAGTTGAGCTATCGAACGGGCTTCCTCCTTGGAATAAAGAGACGATAGTGCTTCCTCCGCACTTCTTATAAATTCTCTAAGTGTCATCTATCGTATAATGATAAATCTGCTAAAGCAAACGCTATCATAGCTTCCACAACGACCATGGCTCTTAGTGCTATCAAGGAATCGTGTCTACCGGGTATTCGAAGAGTCTCCATTTTGGAAGATGAGAAAGAAAATGTATTCTGCTCAATCGAAATGCTGGCTGCAGGCTTAACGGCTACGCGCACAACAAGCGGATTTCCGTTTGTTATACCTCCATTGATTCCACCCTCGTTATTGGTTAATGTATGTCCATGTGCATCAATTATTGGGTCATTGCGCTTCGAGCCTGGTAATCTGACGCCCTCGAATCCACTTCCGAATTCTACGCCCTTAATACCAGGTATGGAGAATAGCAAGTGGGAAATCACACTTTCCGCAGAATCAAAATATGGTTCTCCCAACGAACACGGAACACCTTCCGCCCTGCATTCGATTACGGCTCCCAAGGAATCTCCTCGAAACGCAGCATCACGAATAAGTTCCTCAAAACGGGATTCGTCTTTTTGACCTGCTATTTCCGTTATCGATGTACGAAAAGTAATACCACGAAGGAGTTTTTTTGCTACTACCCCTGCAGCGACCAAACCCAAAGTCATACGGCCGGAAAAAATTCCCGAACCACGCAAATCAAAATCAGGTCCGTATTTTCTTCTTGCAACCAAATCTACATGAGATGGTCTTGGCTGATTTTCAAAAAGTGAATAATCCCCTGAACGCACATTCTCGTTACGAAACTCTATGCGAATTTTTCCACCTGTTGTAATAGAAGAGTCTACCCCTTCACTTACGAAAGGTAAATCCTTCTCATGTCGAGGTGTGGTACCCAATTTGCCTGAACGCCGTCTTTCGAGGTCTGGCAAGAAATCCATCTCCGTAAGAGAAATACCCTGTGGCACGCCTTCGATATCCACACCGAGTTTTTCGGCATGGGATGCGCCCCATATTGTAAGGCGAATATTATGTCCAAATGAATTATTCATCGACTCTAAGCGAAGCTAAGTCTTCAAAAAATCTAGGATAACTTTTTGATACACACTCCGAATCATGGATTAAAAGTCCATTCTTGGAACGCAGTGCTGTTACGGCAAGCGACATGGCAATGCGATGATCGTGCCAGCTGTCGACCTCGGCGAATTCAATTTCATCGCATCCCCACACACTCATTGTATCCTCTTCTTCCGACAATTCGATTCTTACGCCGAGTTTTGCGTACTCCGTGCGAAGCACTTCGGCTCTATCTGACTCCTTATGTGAAAGTCGCCCGATACCCTTTATACGGGATTCTCCCTGAATAGCAGCGGCAAGAGCCACTAGTGCTGGGAAAAGATCCGGACAATTCGTGGCATCGAATTCAAAAGGTCTCAAATCCTTTTTGGATACGGTAACAGAATCGTTTTCACTGATAAGTTCCGCCCCACATCTAATCAAGGCATCACATATAGCAACATCCGCCTGGGAAGAAAGCATCGAAATATTTTCAACCTTTACACTACCTGCTATGGCCCCCGCAACGAGCATCGTTGCAGCTGCGCTCCAATCGCCCTCCAGATTCACCTGAGTAGCAATATACTTTTGGTCTCCTTCTACAAAGAATTCTTCGTAACCATTTCGTTCAATTCTCACCCCAAAGGAATTAGCCATCTTTATAGTCATGTCTATATATGGAGTTGACACAGCTCCATTTACATGAATGGTCGTATCTTCCTTGGAAAGCGGTAGTGCAAGTAGCAGGCCCGTTATAAATTGTGAGGATACGCTTCCATCAACAGTAATATCTCCGCCACCCAAAGGTCCGCGAACCGTAAATGGAAGAAGTCCTCCATTATCTCTTAGTTCCACGCCAAGTGCTCTAAGTGGTTCAATCATCATAGTCATCGGTCTAAAGCGAAGTGTTCCCTCTCCCTGTATCGTAATTGGGGCATTCCATAGAGATGCTATCGGAGTGAAAAGTCTGGCCGAAAGACCGGATTCTCCAACATAGAGCGTATCCGAAATAGGAGAAAGTCCGCCTACAATACGAAGAGAGTTCTCTTTGTCTTTTTCGACTTTGGCTCCTAGGGCCTTAATGCATTCGATGGCTGATAATGCATCGCTGCAAAGTTCAATGTTAAGTAGATGTGATGTTCCTTCGGCAAGCAGAGAGCAAGCCAGAGCACGCTGTGCGTAGCTCTTCGATGATGGAGGGTTTATTTTACCTTCAATACACCCTCGGGGGACTGTCGTATCCATATATTTTATTTTTGTTCAAAACGATGATTTTTCTTTAGTTCAAAATTCTTTCCAAGATATACTCTTCTAACCATTTCGTCAGCTGCCAATTCCTCTGCCGTACCTGTCTTTAAGATCTTGCCCTCGTACAGAAGATATGTTCTGTCTGTGATGGCCAGCGTCTCATCCACATTGTGGTCCGTGATGATAACACCGATGTTCTTGTTTTTCAAGGTTGCCACAATACCCTGTATATCCTCTACGGCAATTGGGTCTACACCTGCAAATGGTTCATCAAGAAGAATGAACGCCGGGTTGATGGCAATGGCACGAGCAATTTCCGTACGGCGACGTTCACCTCCAGAGAGTTGATTGCCGTAGCTCTTGCGCACCTTCTGCAAACGGAACTCTTCAATCAAATCCTCCGTACGCTGAAGTTGGTATTCTTTCGAATACGAAGTCATTTCCAAAACGGAACGGATATTGTCCTCAACAGAAAGATGACGGAATACGGAAGCCTCCTGTGCAAGGTAACTCACACCAAGTTGGGCTCTGCGGTAAACTGGAAGTGTTGTAAGTTCCGTAACCTCTCCATTGTCATTTTCAAGGAATATACGGCCGTCATTTGGCTTAATAAGTCCTACAATCATATAAAATGATGTGGTCTTGCCGGCTCCGTTTGGTCCCAACAGTCCCACAATCTCGCCCTGACGTACATCAATTGACACATTATTGACCACAGTTCGTGAGCGATACTTTTTCACCAGTGAGTTGGTATATAGTCTCATAGACTTCGCAACTAAATTATTAAGACAAATATAGGTGTTATTTCACAATAAATTTGTAATTTTGGTAATAATTGTGCCTTTTTGAACGCTACAATGCAACAAATGGAATATACAAGAGAGGAACTTCGAGCAAAACTCAAAGAGCATTTCGGCTTTTCCACCTTCAAGGGCAATCAGGAAGATGTCATTCTGAACCTCATGGCAGGAAACGACACCTTTGTTCTGATGCCTACAGGAGGAGGCAAGAGTTTATGCTATCAGTTGCCAGCCCTTCTTATGGACGGCGTGGCGATTGTTATTTCACCTCTTATCGCCTTGATGAAGAACCAGGTCGACTCCATGCGTGCATTTTCCTCTAATCCTGGCATTGCACACTTTTTGAATTCATCGTTGCACAAGAATGATGTAGCGCAGGTTAAAGATGATGTGGAATCAGGAAAGACAAAACTTCTATATTTTGCTCCGGAATCTCTCACGCGCGAGGACAATATTATGTTTTTGCGCAAGGTCAAAATATCGTTTTTTGCAATAGATGAGGCACATTGTATTTCAGAGTGGGGACATGATTTCCGTCCAGAGTATCGTCGTATCCGTCCTATCATAAATGAAATAGGACATAAAGTGCCACTAATCACACTTACCGCAACGGCAACGCCAAAAGTTCAGATGGACATACAGCGTAATTTAGGTATGACGCGCGCTCGTGTATTCAAATCCTCATTCAACAGACCGAATCTCTACTACGAATTGCGTCCAAAGCAGAACGTAAATCGTGACATAATACGATTTATAAAGCAACGCGAAGGGCAGAGTGGTATCATTTATTGTCTGAGTCGAAAGAAGGTCAAAGAGTTGGCCGAATTGCTTGTTGTAAATGATATTAAAGCTTTACCATACCACGCAGGTATGGATGCCTCGACACGTGCTGCGAACCAAGATAGCTTCCTAAATGAACAAACGAACGTTATCGTTGCGACCATTGCCTTTGGAATGGGTATTGACAAACCCGATGTACGATTTGTCATACATTATGACATTCCTAAATCCCTTGAAGGGTACTACCAAGAAACAGGGCGTGCAGGGCGTGATGGTGGCGAAGGATATTGCCTTACCTTCTATTCATACAAGGATATACAGAAGCTCGAAAAATTCATGCAGGGAAAACCTGTAGCAGAGCAGGAAATTGGAAAGTTGTTGCTTTTGGAGACCCAGTCATACGCTGAAAGCGCACTTTGCCGCAGACGTACGCTTCTGCACTATTTTGGAGAGGAGTACACACAAGAGAATTGTGGCGCATGCGACAACTGTTGCCATCCACGGCCAAGAAAAGACGCTACCTCCGACATGGTGTTTAGTCTTAAAACGATACGTTCTATCGGCGACAAATTCAAGATAGACCATATTATTTCGCTTATAATGGGAAAAACGACGGCTCTTATAAAGAGTTATGAGCACACCAAGAACGAATTTTTCGGACGCGGTGCGGAAAAGAGTGAAAAATATTGGGAAGCCGTCATCCGTCAAGGTCTTGTAATGGGTCTTTTGGATAAGAACATCGAAAACTACGGACTAATTTCATTAAATGCGAAAGGTATCGATTTCATCGAGCATCCTCTTTATACAGAAATCGCAGAAGACCGCGACTATGATCAGGATGAGGAAGAAATGGAAGCACCACATGCAGGAGGAGCTGCTGACGCTGAATTGTTTGCAATTCTGAAGAATCTTCGCGCGGATGTTGCAAAGCGTCTCAAACTGCCTCCATTTGTGATATTTCAGGATCCTTCGCTTGAAGATATGACCATTCACTACCCTACAACCATAGAAGAGATGCAGAACATCTCCGGTGTGGGAGTTGGCAAGGCACAGAAATTTGGCGAGGAGTTCGTAAAAGTCATCAAAGCATACGTAGAGGAAAAGGAAATTGTCAGACCTCAAGATGTAGTAGTAAAGGGCGTTGCAACAAACAAGAACAATAAAGTATTCATTATCCAATCGATTGATCGTCGTATTGACTTCAACGATATCGCGCAGGCCAAATCACTCACTTTTGATGAATTACTTACTGAAATTGAGTCTATCATAAAAAGCGGAACACGACTTGACATCCAGTATTTCCTTGATACCTATATGGACAAGGAAAAAGTCGATGACATCTACCTTTATTTCAAGGAAGACGCCGAAAGCGATTCCCTGGAGGATGCCTATAGAGAGTTGCGAGATGAATACACGGAGGAAGAGATTCGCCTCGTTCGAATCAAATTTTTGACAGAAGCCGGAAACTAGAATGGAAGTTAAAGCCAAGAAATCCCTCGGACAACATTTTCTCACAGACAGGAACATCGCAATGAAGATATGTTCCTCGTTGGATGCTCCGCTTTTACCAGAAACCCTGGAGATAGGATGCGGAATGGGAATTCTTACGCAATATCTTCTTCAGAGAGACGACACGACTATCTATGGAGCCGAAATAGATGGTGAAAGCATTGAATATCTCAACGAGCATTTCCCCGAGTTTAGGAATCGTCTGTGGTTTACCGATTTTCTAAAGATGGATCTCGGGGAAAAATTCCCAAAAGGAGTTAATATCATAGGAAACTTCCCATACAATATATCTTCTCAGATATTTTTTCGAATCATCGAATTTAGGTCTTTAATACCTCTGTGTGTCGGAATGGTTCAAAAGGAAGTTGCCCAACGTATAGCCGAACCGCCCGGAAGCCGCACCTACGGAATACTGAGCGTTCTTCTACAGGCTTGGTATGATATTGAATACCTTTTCACCGTATCCGAGGGTGTATTCTCTCCACCGCCAAAGGTGAAAAGTGCAGTAATACGTCTTAGACGAAACAATCGAGAAAAATTGGAATGTGATGAAGCTCTTTTCATTCGCGTTGTCAAGGCCTCCTTCTCACAACGAAGGAAGATGATTCGTAACTCTTTGGTTAGTTACTTTCCTTCGCTCAAAGGAAAAGACCATCCATTCTTTTCAAAAAGAGCGGAAGATTTATCAGTTGATGATTTTATCTCACTTACAAATTTTATTTCAACTTCAGGAGCATAATACTTTTGAAGTTCTTTTCTTTATACCTAACTCAAGTTTCGCTGGGTAAAAAAAGGTGGCGTTATTCCCACCTGCGAAGCGGGTTAGCTTAAGCCTCCAGAATAACTATAGGGAGCTTTCGCCCAGGAAGAATATATAGGCACTTATGTGAGCTTGTTCCAGTTCCAAGCTCTGCGTACCAAGGTTAAAAAGAAGCGAAAGCAAATTCAGCTGCAATTAAAAAACGCCAATCAACATCGGCAAGCATCACATAACTGGATTCTTCGTGACCAAACTTAGGCTTCGAAAATCAGTCAACAAAACTTGAGCTATTGTACAAAACTTGCTTTTATTACACGTTTTTTCTTTCTATCAATACCCCAAAGACAATTCTCGTTATCAAGGGCTATACCCTGTCCGCTAAATGGTATATCAATCGTCCCAGTAAGTCTCATGCGCATTCCGTAAGGTGGGAATTCCAGTATAAAGAGTTTTTTTGCATCATGCCCGGTACAATAGAATTTTCCGTCCTTGAAAATGCAACCTGACAGACTATTTGGATGAAGTTCCGCTAAAAGCTCTGCTGGAAGAATCCAGGCTTGTCTTCTTTGCCAGTTTTTATCATATTCTACAATCTGTGTCCAGGAGTTATCTTTCAATATCTCTCCACCACACTTCCATCCATTTCTGTCATAATGCGCAAAGCAAACGTAGAAATTATCCTTACCGCGTACCACCCACGTACATGAACCAGAATCTATTCCAAAGCTGATAGTACGAACATGCTTCATTGTCTTTGGATCGAAAATCTCAATCGAGGACGCCATAGGAACGTCGGGATAGTTCGAATGAGAGCAATACAAAAGACCATCAATGATGATTCCTCCATCAAAGTGCTTGATAAGATTTTCATCGTCTTCATTCCATTCCGCTACTTTCTTTCCATCGAAATCATATTTAGCAATAGTATGGTTCGCTATGGCATAAAAATGGTTATTGTCGACAGCAACACCTTGTTTCGCCTCCGGACATGAGTATGTCTTCTGTGTTTGATACTCCCTAGCACTTGTGCTCATCGACAAAACGAGCATTAGAATGGTTACAATGCAAAATCTTGACATATTTTTATTGGTTTTTATTACTCGAAATTTACAACAAAGCTTTTAAAGCTGCAAATTGCTTCAAAGCACTTCGATATTGAAGCTAAGACAAAAAAAAATTCACATTGAGCCTATTTTTTTACTATCCCAAGCTAAGGCATATGATTCTTTCATCCAAGCAAGAAACACGCAGTTGGCTGATTACGCGCATATTGCTATCTGTTAGAATTTTAACACTAAAATAATCGAATTTTATCATCCTTAACAGCAGAAAAAATTGTAAATTCGCACGCATTTTTCTTTTAGAAAAACATAATTTTTGAATTAAAAAACATTATAAATATGTCAGAAAAGAAATTCATCACATGCGACGGTAACTATGCAGCAGCACATATTGCTTATATGTTCTCTGAAGTTGCCGCGATTTATCCAATCACACCATCTTCAACGATGGCTGAGCTAGTTGACGAATGGGCAGCCCAGGGAAAGAAGAACATGTTCGGTCAAACGGTTCGCGTTCAGGAGATGCAGTCTGAAGCCGGTGCCGCAGGTGCAGTTCATGGTTCTTTGCAAGCAGGAGCCCTCACATCGACCTTTACCGCATCACAGGGTTTATTGCTGATGATTCCGAATATGTACAAGATATCCGGAGAATTGCTGCCGGGTGTATTCCATGTATCGGCGCGCGCACTTGCAGCCCAGTGTCTTTCAATATTTGGAGACCACCAGGATGTTATGGCTACGCGTCAGACAGGATTTGCCATGCTAGCAACATCCTCCGTACAGGAAGTAATGGATTTGGCTGGAGTAGCACACATCGTTGCACTGCGTTCCAGAATTCCATTCCTGCACTTCTTTGATGGATTCCGCACCTCTCACGAGATTCAAAAGATTGAACTTATTGATGAAGAGAAGTTGCAGGGTCTTCTTGACAGGGATGCTTTGAAGGCATTCCGTCAAAGAGCGCTCAATCCAGAGCATCCTGTGACCAGAGGAACGGCCCAGAATCCAGACATTTACTTCCAGACAAGAGAGGTAGCAAATAAGTTCTATGATAGCATTGCCGACCAGGTGGCACAGACTATGGTTCGGATATCTGAAATCACAGGAAGACAATACAAGCCGTTTGTATACTACGGAGCGGAAGATGCAACACGTGTAGTAATTGCTATGGGTTCTGTAACAGAAACACTAAAGGAATGCGTTGATTACCTTAACAAGAAAGGCCAGAAGGTCGGAGTTGTAACCGTACATCTCTATCGTCCGTTCTCAAGTAAATATCTAACGGATGTACTTCCAAAGTCCGCTAAAACAATCTGCGTACTTGACCGCACTAAGGAACCAGGAGCAAATGGCGAACCACTCTATCTGGATGTAGTGGAAGCATTGAAGCAAAATGGCTTCGATGCTAAGATCATCGGTGGACGCTACGGACTCTCTTCTAAAGATACTACCCCTGCACAGATGCTAGCCGTATACGAGAATATGCAGGCAAAAGATATGAAGGAGCACTTTACGGTAGGTATCAATGATGATGTTACTAGTCTTTCACTTAACGTTGGAGAAGAAGTTTCAATGGCTAAGCAGGGCACATTCGAAGGTCTGTTCTTTGGTCTTGGCGCTGATGGAACGGTTGGAGCAAACAAGAACTCCATCAAAATCATCGGAGGTTCAACCAATAAGTATTGTCAGGCATACTTCTCTTACGATTCTAAAAAGAGTGGTGGATACACATCATCCCACCTGCGTTTCGGCGACAGCCCTATAACATCCCCTTATCTTGTTACAACTCCTGATTTTATTGCATGTCATGTTCCGTCATATGTTGACAAATATGATGTTCTAAAGGGTATCAAGCAAGGAGGAAGCTTCCTTTTGAATTCGGTTTTGGATGCCAAAGCAACAGCTGAATCTCTACCAGTTCACATGAAGCGCACATTGGCAAACAAACAGATTCGCTTCTACATTATAAATGCGACGAAGATTGCAAGTGAGCTTGGACTTGGAAGTCGTACGAATACAATCATGCAGTCTGCATTTTTCAAGATTGCAAACGTGATTCCATTCGACAAGGCTTGCGAAGAGATGAAAAAGGCCATCTACAAATCGTATGGTAAGAAGGGCGAAGATATTGTTAATATGAACTACGCTGCAGTTGATGCAGGAGGACGTCTAGTTGAAGAGGTTGAAGTACCTGCATCATGGGCTTTACTCGAAGAACCCGTTACAAAGACTGTAACGGATGAGAGCAGACCAGCGTTCGTTCGCCAGATTGTTGACCCAATCAATGCGCTTAAAGGTGATGACCTTCCAGTTTCAGCATTCCTTGGTCGTGAAGATGGCAGTTGGGAAGTTGGAACTGCAGCTTATGAAAAGCGCGGTATCGCTGTAGTTGTACCAAAGTGGGATGCAAGTAAATGTATCCAGTGCAACCAATGTTCATACATATGTCCTCATGCAGCCATCCGCCCATTCCTTGCAACCGAACAACAAGCAGCCGAAGCTCCTCAGGGCATGGAATTCCGTCAAGGATTGGCAAGCACAAAACAATACAAATTCCGCATCCAGGTTTCTCCTCTGGATTGTACTGGTTGTATGAACTGTGTTGATGTTTGTCCTTCAAAAGAAAAGGCCCTTGAAATGCGTCCGCTTCATGAGCAGTTAGATGAACAAACGAATTGGGATTGGCTCAATAAGAACGTCGGTTATAAAGATATTGATAAAGCGAAGAGCGTCAAGAATAGTCAGTTCGCACAACCTCTGTTTGAATTCTCGGGTGCATGTGCAGGATGTGGTGAGACGCCATACATCAAGACTATTACACAACTCTTCGGAGAACGTATGATGGTTGCGAATGCTACCGGATGTACATCTATCTATTCAGCATCTGCTCCTTCAACTCCATATTGTACAAACTCTAAGGGACAAGGTCCTGCATGGGCAAACTCCCTGTTTGAGGATAACGCAGAATTCGGTTTAGGTATGCATATCGGTATTGAGAAAATCCGCCATATGCTTCGTCAAAAGATGGAAGATGCAATCAAAGAGTGTCCGAAATGTTCCGCAGAGCTAAAGGGTGTAATGCAACAGTGGATTGACAACATGAACCTTGCAAAAGAATCTGCAGAGCTATCAGAAAAGCTTGTTGCATTGTGTGAACAGTGTGGTTGCGATACATGCAAATTCATTCTAGAGCATAAGGATTACCTAAAGAAGAAGTCTCAGTGGATTATCGGAGGTGACGGATGGGGATACGACATTGGTTATGGTGGTTTAGATCACGTCATAGCATCAGGTGAAGATGTAAACATTCTGGTAATTGATACGGAAGTTTACTCGAACACAGGCGGTCAGTCTTCAAAGGCTACTCCTGTAGGTGCCGTTGCAAAGTTTGCATCATGCGGAAAGCGTATTCGCAAGAAGGATCTCGGAGCCATTGCCATGACTTATGGATATGTATACGTTGCTCAAGTTGCCGTCGGAGCTTCACAAGCTCAACTTCTACAAGTACTTCGCGAAGCTGAGGCTTATCCTGGACCATCACTCATCATTGCCTATGCACCATGTATCAACCATGGTATCAAAGGTGGAATGGCTCATACGCAAGCAATCGAAAAACGTGCTGTAGAATGCGGATATTGGCAACTATGGCACTACAATCCACTTTTGGAGAACGAGGGTAAAAATCCGTTCGTTCTTGATTCCAAAGAACCAGACTGGACAAAATTCAGAGAATTCTTATTGGATGAAGTACGTTATTCCTCATTAAAGAAGGTTTTCCCTGAAGATGCTGAGCAACTCTACCAAGCAGCAGAAGAAAATGCCAAATGGAGATACGCATCCTATGTGAGAAGAACAAAAGATGAATTTTAGAATACATTAGATTTGTAATAGAGTAGACATAGGGGATTTCTCCCCTATCGCCGCTCATTGCACCGTACGTACGGGTCTCGTATACGGCGCTACATACATATTGAGTACGCAATTTCTGATATAAAGCATAAGGGTCGACCAAGCCATGGCGGCTCTTGCTTTTATCAGTCCTATTCTCTTTAGGCATTCCAAGCACACACGGGTTGAGTAAAAATCCAAAGACTAGGTAATTATTACCTTGAACCGTATATGTTGTTGAGCCAGATTGCGAAGAAACGGTTGGTTATGCTGTAGCAAGTATCATTTTTTGTGATGACCTCCTGTTCATACAACTGCCTTGCCGCGCTCTGTACAGTGCTTGGAGTCTTCAACGAATGCCTGCGGACGAATGCTATGGACGTTATTCCGTTTGCATTTCCTTCCTTGGCGATTGCGATAAGGAGCGACTTCTGTGCGTCTGAATAAGACTTGAACTGGTCCTCGAATGCTTTGCTGTTGAGTTTCACCACGAAGTCGACAGCCTCGGATATACATTCCTCCGAAACGAAAATGTCATTCTGCGCGCGCTCAAACAGTTCGTTCAGAATCCTCTGAACATACCAGGTATGACCTTCAAATCTGTCATACACGATGTCGAAACATTCCCTAGAGATGCTGCAGCCTGAAGCCTCAAAATGGCTTCGGGCAAAGACCCAATACTTGTCCTTATCGATCACATCGAGGTAAAGAGGCGAGCAGCTTAGGTAGAACGGCTCGGAAGGGCTGTTGAAGAGTTTGTCCATCATCCTGCGGTTACTTCCCGCGAATATGAATCTGGAGTTGGCGCATTTCTGTACATGTGATCGTAGCAATGCAATCACGTTTTTCTCCGAGTATTCCGCTATCTGCTGGAATTCGTCAATTGCAACGATGCATGGCTTTGGACTATCACTCAGATATTGGAATATCTCTTCGAGGGATTCCTGAGGCCGGGTGATCTCTCCAAGTGACAGGTTGAACTCAAACTCTCCGCTGGCGGGATTCATCTTGACTCCTGGACGAAGCGACTTGACGTAGGACACGAAGCGGTCAATAAATCTCTCTTCCTTGGATTTCATCTTCCCGACGATCTCGTTGCTCAGCAAAAGTATCATCTCGGTGAGACTGGTTGTCGGGAAGAGGTCAAGGGTGAATGTTGTATATGCTTCGACCAATGACCGCTCACGTATAACATGGGCTATGAGCCCTGACTTTCCCATTCGCCTTGGCGATATGAGCACTGTATTCCTTCCATTGAGGATGTTGCTACGCAGGACTGAGGATTCGAATTCCCTGTCGCAAAAGTACTCTGGAGCGACGTAGTCTTCGGTTATGATGAACGGATTAATTCTCATTGTATAGTAGTTTTATGCAAATGTATTATTTAATTCACAATTATTCAAAAATAAATAATTTAATTATGAATAATTATTTCTCGGGCACCACCATGTCAGGCCCAGTGTCAAGT
>JAGHTK010000141.1 GCA_018065435.1 Candidatus Alistipes equi | reverse complement strand
GTAAAGTATGAATAATTTGATATGGTGTTTTAGAAAAGGGGAGAATCTGTTATGAATCTCCCCTTTATACTTGCGAAACTTAAGTTCTTGAATTACTTATCTAAAGTCTTTGCAGGCTTACCACACATACAAATAAGCGTAGTTATTACAGCACCTATCGGGCACCACCATGTCCATGCTATGTAATTCTGTCCAAAGAATTCCTTTTGGAACATCAGAGGAATGATGATAAGCACACCAGCAACAAGGGCTGCAATCACACTACGCTCTGAACCACGTTTTGTAAATATTGCTGTTAGGAATACACCAAGCATACCAACATATGCAAAACACATTACTCCTGTTGCAAAATCGACAAGATTCAACCCACTACTTTGTTGCATAATACATGTAACAATAGCGAAGCCCGTAAGAAGCATTCCCATTAGTCCTACCATCCAACGTGATGATGAAATCTGATCAGAATCACTTTTAAGTTCTTTTCCACGCTGTTTTTTAATAGGAAGATAAAGGTCTGCAACAAACGATGATGCCATTGAGTTGATAGCAGAGTTGAACGAAGACAGAGCGGCTGCTAAAAGACCCGTTATCATAAGACCACGTACGCCGATTGGAATGTAATTCTTTATGAACTGTGGGAAAATATCTCTAGCGTCATGGAAGAAACCCAAGCTCAAATCTCCATCCAAGGCTGGAGTAGTAATATATTTTACATAAAGAAGAGATCCTATTGCAAGAAAAACAAGGACTACTGGTAAAGACAAAAGCTGAGAATAGATGAGCGAAAGTCCTGCCTTGCGTACATTTTTACAAGCAAGCTGACGCTGAACGAACTCTTGGTCTGTAGTATACTGTGCAATCTTAAATACAGCAACACCAATCATACCTCCAAGTATTGTATAAGGCTTGGTAAAATCAAGGCTCCAATCGAACATTTCAATCTTACTACCAGCAACCCAACCGGAGAGAGTTCCGTCCGCTGCCATTCCTGGTATAACACCTGTCTGAGCAGGGTTTTTAACCATTCCCCCAGCTGTCATGGTATCCCATATCTGAGCAAATGTCAAGCCATCCAAACTGCAATATACAAGAACAAGCGCAACCACACCAGTAAAAATCATCAAAAGGGTTTGAAATGTATCAATATAGAGAAGGCCCTTAATGCCACCCATCATGGTATAGAAGGTGGAAATAATACCTAAGATGAGTATACTCCATACCATAAAATTAAACTGGATATTGCCGAATACAATCACGCTGATTGCGATAGCCGCAATGAAAAGACGAGAACCAGAAGTAAAGAGTTGACCTATAAGGAACATTGCAGAATTGGCACGCCTGGTATTCTCACCAAAACGCTGACCAAGATAGCCGTATATTGTAATTGTCTTTGCATTGTAAAGTTTTGGAAGTATTAGCGCAGCAACAAGACATCCTCCAAAAATGGCACCAATAAGGTTCATTATGTAGGTAAGATTGGTATTAAAACCAAGCTCAGGAGACCCTACGAATGTACCGGCGGAAATTGTTGTTCCTGTGGCGGCAATGGCCACAAGCCAACCCGGCATAGAACGTCCGGCAACGAAATAATCTTCAATATTCTTGTTCCTGCGAGAGAACAAATAACCTATAGTTACCAATGTCAACAAAAAGACTGCAACTATCAACCAATCAATAAAAGCCATATCATTAATATTTTCAATTTCAAACACTATCTTCAAAGTTAAGTAATTTTATTGACAACTACGTTTTTAGAAAAGATGTATTGTTTCATTTTTAACGAGTATACTCATTTCATATTTTCAGTATATTTGGGGCAGTAAAAAACCGTATATGAATTTTATCAAAGAACCCGAAAGGGAAATTCCAGTCATTAATGAAGTTGACGTGCTGGTAGTAGGCGGAGGACCTGCTGGATTAATGGCTGCTCAGGCAGCTGCAAAGGGAGGCAGGCTGAAAGTGATGCTTTTGGAGCAACGTGGTTATTTGGGTGGCAACCTTACAATCGGGCTTCCGATTCTTGCGTTTTTAGGACCAAAAGGTAATCAAGTTGTCAAGGGTGCTGCTCAGAAATTCATTGATCGCTTAAAAGCGAAGAATGCAGCCAGTGAGCACAAACGATGCAAACTACATATGAGTCTTACGATTATCGATTCCGAAGAAGCAAAGACAACAGCTTGGGAAATGATGGATGAAGCTAACGTAAAAGTCATGTGTTACACGTTCGTTTCGGATGCTATAGTTGAAAACGGACAAATCAAAGGAGTGATTATTGAAAGTAAGCGTGGCCGCGAAGCCATCCTTGCAAAGACCGTAATTGATGCATCAGGAGATGGTGACGTTGCTGCAAGAGCCGGTGTTGAATACCATAAGGGTGATGACAAAGGCGGAATGCAACCTCCTACATTAATGTACTGTATGAGGGGTGTATGTGTAGAAAAATTGCGCGATGCCATCTGCAATGAACCTGAAAAGTACGACATGGACACCATGCCACACGAACAGTTTAGAAATGGTAATTTCATAACCGTTGGATTAAGAGGAAGAATCAAGGAGGCTCAAAAGGCAGGTCTTGATATACCTGTTGCCCGCACAATTCTCATAACAGGTCTCAAGGAAGATGAAATATGGGTTAACATGACCCGCGTGAACGGAGTAGACTCGACAGATCCCGACAGTTACACCCATGGTGAGCACGAAGCACGCAAGCAGATGTATGTCATAACCGATTATCTGAAACGCTTTATTCCTGGATTTGAAAATGCCTGGATTGAAAAGGTTGCTCCTTTTATGGGAATTAGAGAGAGCCGAGTTATCGAAGGTCGCTATGTACTCACAGCTCAGGATATACTTCAAAGAACGCAGTTCCCAGATGTTATTACCGTTGCCGGATATCCTGTCGACATACACCACTCTAACGGCAATGATTGTACAATGATATTCTGTGATGACGCATACGGCATTCCATACCGCACGCTATTGCCTAAAAACATAGAAGGCCTATTGGTTGCTGGAAGGTGCTCCTCAATGAATCACGAGGCGATGGCTGCAACGCGTGTTATGAGCACATGCATGGCTTTGGGAGAAGCTGCTGGATGCGCTGCAAGAATAGCTGCCGAAGATAAAGTTAAAGTTTCAGAGGTAAACGTAAAGAAAGTCCAAGAAGCATTGCTTGAAAATGGAGCATTCCTAGGATAATTTTGGATTGATAAAACACACAAAATATGAAAACATTTATTGAACCTCAGAAAAAATTAAAAGTAAGAGCTGAGGTTGATGTATTGGTCGTTGGCGGAGGTCCTGCTGGAATTATGGCGGCTGAAGCTGCAGCAAAGGATAAGAATCTTCATGTAATGCTTTTGGAAAGCAGAGGCTTTCTTGGAGGCAATCTAACAATCGGTCTGCCGATTCTTGCATTTCTAAACAAGAACGGAAATCAGATTATCAAAGGAGCTCCACAAAAATTTGTAGACCGACTTGCGGCACGCGGATGTGCAACAGGTCACAAACGCTGCAAACTGCACATGAGCCTTACGATGGTTGATCCGGATATGGTCAAGACTGTTGCCTGGGAGATTATGGACGAACAAGGCGTAGAAGTTCTCTTGTATGTCTTTGTATCGGATGCCATAGTTGAAAACGGAGAAGTCAAAGGTGTTATCATTGAAAGCAAGGCTGGACGTGAAGTAATTCTAGCAAAGACAATTATTGATTGTACGGGTGATGCCGATGTCGCATACCGCGCAGGCGTTGAATGCACCATGGGTGATTCAGAAGGAAGAATGCAACCGCCTTCACTGATGTTCTCTATGCGTGGAGTGGATTTGCAACAAGTTCGAGATAACGTTGTAAACCATTATGACGAATATACTATGGATATCATGCCTGCCGAACAGTTCAAAACTGGAAACTTTACGATGGTCGGTATGAGAAAACAACTTGCAGATGCTATAAGTAAGGGTTACAACATTACCGTTTCCAGAACCATTTTCATGACCGGCATAAAGGATGATGAATTGTGGGTAAATATGACCAGAGAATGCGGAACAGACGGAACAGACCCTGTTAGTTACACTCACGCAGAACATGAATGCCGCAAGCAAATGTACGATGTGGCAAAATATCTCAAGGAGTACATTCCTGGATTTGAAAAGGCATGGATTGAGAATGTACCTCCGTTTACAGGAATACGCGAAACGCGTGTAATAAAAGGAAAACACGTCTTTACAAAGGAAGAACTTTTGGATGGGGCGCGTTTTGATGATGCGATAGCTGTTGCCTCCTACCCTATTGATTTACACCACGAAGTTGGAGGTGATTGTACACTTATATATGGTAAGGATAGTTACGATTTGCCATATGGTGTTCTTGTGCCTGAAAAAGTAGAAAATCTTTTGGTCGCTGGTCGAAGTTCATCAATGACGCACGACGCTATGGCAGCAACACGCGTTATGAGTACCGTTATGGCTCTTGGCGAGGCTGCTGGATGCGCTGCAAGAATTGCGCTTGAAGACAATGTAAAGCCTTCTCAGGTCGATGTAAAAAAAGTACAAGCCGCTCTTCTTGAGAATGGCGCGTATTTAAGATAGACATATAGATTTACTCAAGTTTCGCAGGTAAAAAAAGTGGAGTTATTCCCACCTGCGAAGCGCTTTAGCCTAAGCCTCCAGAATAACTATAGAGAGTTTTCGCCCGAGAAGAATATATAGTCACTATGTTTGTAATGTGAAACAACAAGGAAAGCTGTTTTTTGGGGCTCTGCCCCAAACCCTGAGGTTTTAGGCATAGGACATCTCCAAAATATAAACAAAGGAAGTGTAGTACAGAATAAAAGTGGCACCCTACCTATACGAAGTAAACTTACAGTTTAGAACCTATGGTTAACAAATCACTAGGGGAATTAGGATAAAATGTCGAGTTTGATTTGGTTCAGAAGTTTTTCTATCCAGAAATCATAACTATCAACTTTGCCCGCTAATTATACGGATATGTAATGCTACCATTCCTCGCAAACGAGGAGGGCGTCGGTATCCGGAACAATATTGCTTTTGTTCAGTTTGAGTTTGCTCATCACCTCGGAAATGTGATTTATGGCTTTGTGTGCATCATTTTGCAGGAAAAATTCCTGTAGTTCTGAGAAAATCATTGTATTTTTGACGTAAATTTCCAGTAGACCCGTAAACATAGGCCAAAAAATTAGTAATATTTTACTTGCTCCTAGGACGATTTTTTGTCCGTGGCATTCTCTTTTGCAGCGTAGCGAAGT
>JAGHTK010000116.1 GCA_018065435.1 Candidatus Alistipes equi | reverse complement strand
CTACTGCTATGATACCTCATTAGTGGTATGATATCCCGTTGTAGCAAAGATAGGTGATGATGTCAAGACATTAAACACCCCATTCGCGGAGCCTCATACGTTGCTTTATTGGTTGCCATCTTTTTTATCTTGTAAAGCCTTGGTATTTCTATGATGCAGTTATGCTTCTTTGTATGCCTGTTATAGTTGATTGCCACAAACAATAAAGGGCTGCTAGTGTAAAGTCCTGCAATTTAGAAAAGACATCAACTGCTTTTTATTAGAAGGTAACGGTGATTCTTGCAGCAATGCGGTTTGCATGTCCTTTGTGCAAATGCCCCTCAACAGGATCCTTATACATAATATCGTTTCGCTTCCCGTAAAGATACTCCATTCCGAGGTTCATATAGTCCGTAAGGTTGTAGAAGCATCCACAGGAAAAATAAAGGGAATTTTTGTAAGTCTCAAGCACGTCGTATTTGACATTAGAGGACTTGAGTACGTTGACTGCACCAAGATTTGTGGCTACTGCAAATTTTTTGTTTGAATATTGTAATGAAAGATATCCTCCAATGATTGGAATTGCTTGCATGCGTGGAATTTCATCTGTGTTGAATACAGGAAGTGCAAGGTTCATATAAGAGTCCTTGATATCTTGAATATAACTTCCGACACCTTTGCCGTATAGACCTTGGAATGTGAACATTAGGCCTTTTATGATATCAACATGTCCGCTTAGTGCAAGACCATAACAAAATTCGTTGTATGTCCTATTGCGATCTGGCTCGTCGCCAACCGTTGATAATTTGTCTCCTTTCCAGTAAAAAATCTTTCTTAGAACGGATGCAAACTGAATGTGTCCGACACCGAAGTCATAACTTGTTTTTAGGACAAAATCTGGCATTTTCTGGTACTCTTCCCAAATTCCGTATTTGTTCAGTTTGCTGTCAGATATGCAACTATTAGGTTTTTCTATGGAGAAACCGAGTGTCCATTTTGGTAGTAGGTTTAACTCATAACCGATAATTGCATGTTTGCAGAAGATCTGTGTGTTCGGACCTTGGGTATCTACAGTCATTGGACCTGCCTTCATATCCATAAAGAAGGAATAGGTATATCCAAAGGTGAGACCTGCAATGGATGCATAAGCATGCCTTAAAACGAATTGATTGCTGGTGTTGAATCCTATTTCTACGAATGTTATGAGTTTTTGCTGTCTTATCTTTAATCTTGACTTGAAATTCAATCTAGATCCATCTGTGTTGATGAAATACGACCCTGCGTAGTATGTAGGAACTTCGATGTTGTAGGTCTTAAAACCTTCATTGTTGACACTTCCGCTAAATCCGTAACCTGTGTTTAGTGTTACAGCTCCACCTATACCGAAACTGAAACTATCATCTTCATTTGCAATCATAAAACGAGGATCGCTAGCATCGGTATATGCCTTTTGGAAAAATCCTCTTTCTGGATTATAGTTGTTGATGCCTCCAGTTGTTTGTTTAATGACCATTTCGTTCTTGAAGCGCTTGACAACTTTAACAGAATCTTTTTTATCTCTCGCGCCAAAGACCATTACTGGAATTAATGTCAATATTATAAAAATGAGCAGTCGTGTTTTCATACATGTAAGTTTTTCCAAAAGTAGATATTCTCGTTTTAGGTTGCAAATTTAGCGTAAGAAATGTTTTATGATTTTTGAGAATTTGTACGGCATGTATCTAAGAGGTATGTCAAAAAGAGTCGAGTTGCATAGGATTGATTTTTGGTGTGAAAAGCAAAGGAAGCTTTCTTTTCCATGATATCTTCCCGTTCCTGAATTGCCAACACCGCCGAATGGAAGTGTGGGCGAGGCTACGTGCATTATCGTATCATTGATTGATACACCGCCCGAGAAAGTGCGACGGAGTATTGTATCGGCATTTTTCTTTCCAAAATAGTATAGTGCCAATGGCTTCGGCTTTTCATTTAATCCCTTTATCAATGTCTCAATGTCGTCAAATTCCATAATCGGAAGAACTGGTCCAAATATTTCCTCTGTCATTACGGGTGAATCTGCCTTAGGATTTTCTAGAAGCGTTGGATAAAAAAAATTATCCTCTTCTTTCCAATTTCCGCCGTAAATAACATCTCCATCATGTAGATAACCTTTAAGCCGCTCCATTGCCCCTTTGTGAATTACATGCGTAAGGTATGGCGCCTGCTGAGGATTCTCGCCGAGTAACTCCGTAAAACTGTCTTTTAATGCAGAAATGAAATTCTGTCGTATGTTTTTGTGCAGAAGGATGTAGTCTGGAGCAACGCAAGTCTGTCCTGCATTGAGGATTTTCCCCCAGGCAATTCTTTTGGCTGCTATGCTTAGGTTGGCATCTTCATCCACGATACAAGGACTTTTTCCACCGAGCTCCAAGATGACACGGCTTAGATTTTTTGCTGCCTTTTGCATGACAATTCTTCCAAGTGAAGGCGAACCTGTGAAAAATATCACATCGAAGGGTAACTCCAAAAGGGCTGTATTCACATCTCGATGCCCCTCCAAAAGTGCGATGTATTCTTTACAGAATGTATTTTCAATCATGGTTTTAAGAACCGATGATACATTCTTAGTGTAAGGGGAAGGCTTTAGAATGGCAGTACAACCAGCAGATATTGCACCGATAAGAGGCATTAAAAGAAGTTGTACGGGATAGTTCCACGGAGCGATAATAAGAGATGTCCCCATTGGCTCGCTTATTATCTTAGACGATGCGGGAAATAATGTAAAAGGCGTTTTAACCCTTTTTGCCTTGGTCCATTTGTCTATCCTACGAATGTGGAAAGAAATTTCATGATAAGTGACACCGAATTCTGTCAGGTATGCCTCTTCGTTACATTTGTGCAAATCCTTTTCGAGTGCCTCCATAAGTTCCTTCTCGTATGCTTTCAAAGCATTTCGAAGTTTGGTTAACTGATTTTTTCGAAAGGCTATATCTTTTGTTGCACCGCTAAAAAAGTACTCGCGCTGTTTTTGGAACAAGACATCAAATTCATTCACATCAAAATTCTGTTCCATATCGCTACACGATAAAATCCTTAATCGTTTGTATTTCTTCAGCCCAAAGGCTTTCATCAGGAGTTTCAAGTATCAGAGGAATATCGTCAGTAAATGGGGCCTTTGCAATCATTTCAAAACACTTCATTCCTATTTGACCACTTCCGATTGAGTCATGTCTATCAACATGGCTTTCGAAAGGTTTCATAGCATCGTTAAGGTGCATCCCCTTCAAAAATTGAAGTCCTATTTTTTGATCCAATTCGCTAAAGAAGGCTTCGAAACATTCACTATTTCTTAGGTCGTACCCTGCAGCAAATGCATGGCAGGTATCTATGCAGTAGCCCACTCTGGAGTGATCTTTTACACGTTCGATAATCCGAAGCAGATGGTCTATCGAATGGCCCAGATAACTTCCCTGACCAGCCGTATTCTCGATAACGGCCGTAACGCCTGAGGAGTTTTCAAGTGCGATGTTTATTGATTCCGCAACACGTTCCAGACTCTGCTCCACGGATATTTTTTTAAGGTGTGCTCCTGGATGAAAGTTCAGTCTGTCGAGTCCCAGCGCTTCGCATCGTTGCATCTCTTCGATAAATGCGCTTCGTGAGATTTCAAGTCCTTCGTGCTCGGGATGTCCTAAATTTATCAGGTAACTATCGTGAGGAAGAACTTGCTTAGGTTCGTATCCGCACTCCTGCATAGACAACTTAAAAAGACGAACCTGCTCATCGCTTAGTTTTGGAGCATGCCACTGACGCTGGTTCTTTGTGAACATTGCAAAGCCTGTGGCTCCGATTTGTTTTGCGTTGCGTGGCGCTAAATCAACGCCTCCCGATATGCTTACGTGTGCACCTATGAATTTCATCGCTATCCATTTTTAAGCAAAGATACTGCAATAGTAGCATTTGCTACAAATATTCTTATTGTACAACAGTTTTTTAGTGGAATTTTTGAATCATTGCTAGATAATTAACTATGTATATTCCGATATGATTGTATGAAAAGAGCAAAGAATTGAATAAAACGTAAGAATGCATTGCATTAAAATGTCTTCAATATGACAAAATCCAAACGGAATCTATGTGAAATGTCGTATATTTGCGTTAAGAGAAAAAACTGAGCAAAATGAAAAAATTTTACATCTTAACTGCACTATTTATGGTCTTTTCAGTTGCCGTTTCGGCCCAGGTTTCCATTACGGCGGCATCTCCTTCGGAACAACCGACTTTTAAGGATGAGATTAAGGCAACGAATGATCCAAAACCGGAGTATGTTAGCGAGGCAGAAATCCGTGCTGAAAGAGCTCGCATACGCAAAGAACGCAACACAATAGAACTTAATACCGGAATTAATGCCACCATAACAAATTTCAATAGCCAGTGGCGCTCCGTGAATGGAACCTCAAACTCAATCACGGGCATTGCAAACTTCTTACTTACGCACAACTTTACAAAGAATAAGTTTTCTTTGGATAACAAGATTACAATGAAACTTGGTGCGACTTCACAGGCAAGTGCTTGGAAGAAAAGCCAGGATGAGTGGTTTATTTCAACTGCTCCAGCATATAAGTTCGCAGAACATTGGTCGTTTGGTGCAATATTTTCCCTTCGTTCTCAGTTTGCCAATGGCGTTAATGATAAATCAAGCATAACAAGTGCTATCTTTTCTCCGGCATATCTTGATATATCTGTAGGTTTTACCTATAAGTGTCAGAATCCGAAGTTTCCTATAAAGATTAATCTTTCGCCTCTGTCTGTAAGTTCAACGTATGTGACGAATGAAATTGTGAAGGAGAATTTCTTCAATAGTAAAAATTTTGTGGATTCTGAGGGCGAGGTTATTACCTATAAGGAGTATTGTTCGGATAAAAGCATTATCGATCCTACGTTGGTGTCAAAACCTTATTGTTATGGTTTGACATTGGATGACGGCAGTTCCAGATACGAGGGTGGTTCTTCCATTCAGATAGATTTTGACCGCTCTTTTGGAAAGAATGGGATATTCCGTTACAGAACGACTCTAAATTCATTTTATGGTTGGATTACGGAACTTGCTCAGCAGTGTGGGAAAAATGGTGATTTGTATGATCATCTAGCTCCTACCATCCGTTGGGAACACACCATCGATATCAAGGCAACGAAACATTTTTCAACGCAATTCTATTTCCAGATGTATTACAACGAGGCTCAAATCAGTGCAATCCAGACGCAGTTGATTTTTGGTGTGGGTCTTTCCTATACGTTTAAGAACAAATAGCAGATGAAAAAACGTATTCTCGATTATGTGTTGCCTACAGTTGTAGTAATCCTTATTTTTTTAATAGGATGGCTCTACGGTCGTGCTTCGGGTCATAAGGATGTGCGTGCAGCCGTTGCGGATGTTCTCGAGCAAAATTCTCTTACGGGAACGAATGTGAAGATTTCGCAGGTGCTTTCTCTTATTGAAAACAATTACGTCGACAAAATTTCATCAGATTCCTTAGCAGAACTGGCAATTCCAGCGATTTTGAAAGAACTCGATCCGCATTCAATTTATATGCCGGCCAGAGATTTTTCAAAGGCTGATGAAGCTATTCAGGGTGAGTTTGACGGTATCGGAGTTGTTTTTAATATGGCTACGGATACTGTGATTGTGCTGAATGTCGTACCTTCAGGCCCAAGTCAGAAAGCAGGTATTTTTAGCGGTGATAGAATCATTAAGGTTAATGATACTGTGATTGCCGGCCAGAAACTTTCGACAGATTTTGTTATGAGTCGTCTGCGTGGAAAACGTGGAACTCGTGTGAATCTACAGATAGAAAGGTTAGGTTCGAACGAACTTATTCCGATTACCGTTATCAGGGGTGCAATTCCTTTGCATAGTGTCGAGGCTAGGGTAATGCTTACAGATGAAATTGGTTTTATTAAACTCACGCAGTTTTCCAAGACATCGTTCTCGGAGGTGATGAATGCACTTTCTTCGCTTCACACCCAAGGTATGAAAAAACTCATTTTCGATTTGAGAAGCAACTCCGGAGGTTTGCTCGATCAGGCAATTGCCATATGTAACGAATTCCTTCATAAGGATGATATGATAGTTTACACCCTTGACCGAAATCTCAAGAAATCTTCTCAGTTGGCAGATGGAAGGGGCCGCTATCAGGACCTTGAGCTAGTTGTTCTTTTGGATGAGTTTTCCGCTTCCGCAAGCGAGATTCTGGCAGGAGCTTTGCAGGATAATGACCGAGGAACAATTGTGGGCAGACGTTCTTTTGGCAAGGGACTTGTACAGACTCAAATTCCATTTTACGATGGGTCTGCCTTACGTTTGACCATTGCTAGATACTATACACCGACAGGAAGATCAATACAGAAACCTTACGTGCACGGGAACGACAGCGATTACGAACTTGATATTATTCGTAGATACAACCGAAACGAATTCTTCTCAAAGGACAGCATAAAATTTGCGGATTCTTTGAAGTTCCTTACTCCAAAGGGTAAGGTTGTGTATGGAGGCGGAGGAATTATGCCAGATGTCTTTGTTCCACTTGATACGCTGGGTAACTCAAAGTTCTATTCCCAGGTTACGGCAAAGAACATTTTGTTCAGGTACACAATTGAGTATTCTGACCGCAATCGTTCTCATCTTCAGCAAGTACAGTCCATCAAAGAACTCAAGGAGATGTTCTCTCAGGATAAGAAACTCTATAGTGCTTTTTTGGAATATGCAGTCCGTAATGGTGTTCCATTGGAGAGAATGGATTCGAAAGTTAAAAATGTAATGGATGCTCAGATAAAGGCTTACGTTGCTCGTAATTCGAAGCTTGAAAGTGATGCTTTCTATTATTTTATAACACCTGTTGACAATGCCCTTCAAGAATCCATATCTATCCTAGAAAAAGGTGGAATATAGTCTTCGATATGACATAGGCTTAATCCTGTGATTAGAGGACGCGAATCTATCAATGTCGTTTCTAAGGAAATTCAACAAACTGTGTAATAATTCTATTGAACAAAATAGGGAGACGTAAGTGTCTCCCTACTAATTTTTCTAGTCTTTGTTGAAGCTTATGCAATATTCGACAAAGAAAAGTCAATGTTTTTTCAACTCAATGATAATCCTTTGAAAAGCAGTTTGTTTTCAATGAATTTTAGGAATTTCTTTTGTGCCAGACTTGTTGGGTCTAAACGGTCATAATTTCCTTTTCCTTCTTTTCGAAAGTGGTATCTGCCAGTTTGGAATATTTTTCTAGCAACTTCTGAGATTGTGTTTCTCCATCCTTGCTTTCATCCTCAGGCATACCTTCTTTAATTGCCTTCTTAAATGCTTCTACTGCATCTCTGCGGGCGTTTCTGATGGAAATGCGTGCATTTTCCACTTCGTTTTTACACTGCTTAACCAGGGATTTACGGCGCTCTTCTGTTAATGGCGGAATTGAAAGGCGAATGCTTTCTCCATTATTGGAAGGTGTTAAACCGATGTTTGCATCCAAAATAGCCTTTTCGATTGCGCGTATCATTGTCTTGTCCCATGGTTGTATGAGAACTGTCTTTGCATCAGGCACCGTTACACTAGCAACTCCGGATACGGGTGACTGACTGCCGTAATAATCAACAAACACACCATTAAGCACATTTGGTGTAGCCTTTCCGGCACGAATGTTCAAAAGTGTATCTTCCAAAAAACTGACGGCCTTTGCCATTCGTTTTTCAGCATCAGCTAAAATTGTTTTAGAATCCATATCTGTTTGGTTTTTGATTCAGTATATTGGTTGTTTATTTGACAAGGGCTTTCACCGGAGCTTCAGCGCTGTTGCCGCTTTTTTGCGGATTCCAGACAATCATCAAGCATACGATGGCTACAATTGCAATAATCATTATTGCAAGATTTAGATTGCTCTTCTTTTTAAGCCTTTTTTTCATCGCTACTGGTGTACAATAGTTCCTATTTTTTCACCGCATATCACCTTCTCAAGATTTCCTACGGCATCCATGTCAAATACTATAATGTTTAGTTTGTTTTCCTTGCATAGGGTGAAAGCAGTCATATCCATTATCTTGAGATTTCTGGAATAAACTTCATCGAAGGTAATCTCGTCAAATTTAGTAGCGGTAGGATCTTTTTCCGGATCGGCTGTGTAAATGCCATCAACGCGTGTGCCCTTGAAAAATCCGTCAGCCTCGATTTCAATTCCTCTTAAGGCAGATGCAGTATCCGTTGAGAAATATGGGTTGGACGTTCCGCCACCTATAATGACAACGTATCCCTTTTCGAGGTACTCTATAGCTTTATCTTTTGAATAATATTCCCCAATAGGCTCCATACGAATGGATGTCAAAACCTTACATTTTACACCTTCGTCACAAAGAACGTTCTGTAGAGCCAGCGAATTAATAATCGTGGCTAACATTCCCATCTGGTCTCCCTTTACTCTATCGAATCCTTTCTTTGCACCTTGTAAACCACGGAAAATATTTCCTCCACCTATAACAATGCCTATTTGTATTCCTCGTAAAGCGATGTTTTTTATCTGTACAGCATAGGAACGAACCTGTTCCATAGAAATACCATAGGAATCCTTTCCTTGAAGGGATTCTCCGCTGAGTTTGAGCAATATTCTTTTGTACTGCATGATTTGTATTCTTTTCTATGCGAATTTACATAAAATTCTCTCATCCATGCAATACAAACAAGTCACAAAGTGACATAAGATTTGAACGACATTGAGGAAAGGCTACTTTATATCATAATGATTGCTAAGAATACGTGCAAAAATTAAGAAATATTATTGTGATAGAGGATTGTCTTTTGTGAAGGGTGTGGAATTCTGTAGAGTAAAAAAGAAAAACCCGGCAATTGCCGGGCTCTTTTTGAAACTTATGTTTTATAGTTCAGAAGCGTGTGCAAGAAGATATCTCTCTGCCTCAAGATTCCAAAGACCCTGGTACTTGTCACAGATGTTAGCTAGTTGAGTAAATAGTGGAGTACCCTTCTTTCGAAAATCCTCTATTGCTGTTAGAGGCATGTTAATGTGTGTGTAGATGAGTTTCTTACCACCGGGTATTTGTGGCAGATTGTTCGTAGTGTGAGCAACTGCATCCAATCCTCCGATATGGGTAACAAGTCCTGCCGGATCCAGTCCCTTGCCAAGGTAGTAAAGTGCTTCCTTTAGATCGCTTGGCGTTCCTCCAGTAGTTCCTACGACGTGCGTAGATGAGTAATGTACATTGTAGAAGTTGAATATTGCGCTGAACTTTGAATCTGCTGGTCCCGAGAAGAAGTTCAGACAACCATCATATGCAAGAAGTGCATCAGCCTGTTCGACAACCTTTGGAACAGGTGCCATTACAACAACATCATCGTATCCGGTGCCTCCGGTAAATTCCTTTAGTATGTCAGTTGAATTTTCTTCAGATGTGTTGACGTATCTTAAATCAATTCCACGTTCAGCGGCAAATTCCTTAGTGTAAAGGGATGCTGCACGATCCAGACGCTGTTGGTTAATGTCCGTTACAACGAACAAAGATGGATGGCGATCTTCGCGGTTAAGAACGTAATTAATCATTGCCAAACCCATTGGTCCAACGCCTGCCAAAAGAGCCATCTTACCGCCTTCTTTGATGCCCATTATGTGCTCAAAGCTGTTAGGCTTTGTGTGGTATGAAGCATGAAGTGCGCTGATTACGCAACAGAGCGGCTCACTGAGCGATGCCGGATAGTAGGCCTCTCCTTCGTACTTTAGAAGACATCCCATATCCATCACATCGTGAGGGAATATGACATAGGTTGCATCTCCTCCGCAATATTTGTATGAATACCCAATGCAACTTAGAAGACCTATTGGACCATATGGGTAGTTTATGGCTGGATTAAGGGAATACTTGTCCCCTGGCTTGAACTGATCTTGCCATTTCTTTCCGACCTTTAAGATTTCTCCGGTGAACTCATGCCCTATAATTGTCGGGTTTTCGTTTACATCATCCGGAACTCGCTTGTGGTTTGCTCCCTGTATTGCTACCTTGTATGATGACATGCAGATGCTGTCGGATACTACCTTTGCAAGTATTTCATCATCCTTGATTTCGGGAAGCTCGAACTCTTCGAGACGCAAGTCGTTCTTCCCATAAAGACGAACTGCTTTTGTTTTCATTTTGTGTTATTTTTTTTCGTTTAGTTTCAAGAATGGACCATTTAATGCTTGCGGATTCCAATAGTAGAGTCTTGCAGTGCATGATTGGGTTTTATGGACTTTATCCTTTGCGTTTTCGGAAATGTACCAGTAACCATCTCCTATTGGGAACATACCGGTAGACCCCCACTTGAAACGCCAACCACCAAGAGGCTGAGCAGTTTTGACTGCCTGCTCGTAACTCTTCGCAAATGTTTTAGGCTCCCAATCAAGTGTAAAAAGGTCACTGTTTGCATATTGGCGTTTTTTGCCCTTATATACGGCCATAAATATTTTCCCAGTATGATTATCGTATTCGAGATTCTGTATTCCGTATTTTGTATTACCAGTGTAAATGAAATACTTATCTCGTGCTTGTTTCGGACCATTTTGATGTAACTCTCCATATTTCATTGGAGTGAGGTATGGCTCATAATCTTTTATATCGTATGTTAAAAGAATCTGACAGTCATTATCCGTACGCTTTGTGTCCAAATATATGCCATAGGCAACGCAGAGCTGCCATTTGTTCTTTTTGCCACACCCTTTTTTAGGGACGAATGTCACGCCGTCCATTCCTGCTGAACCATGAAAGTCGCGTTTATAGTCCACACCTGCAGGATGAACGCAGAATGTTTCAATCAGACCATCCTTTTCGGAATCCATTCCTACGCGGGTAATTCGTGCAACGTCTATCACGGCCACGTAGAATGTGGACTGCTCTTTAGTGTATCCCTTGATTCCGAGCCGCTTTGCAACACCTTTACCTATTTCATCATCAATGCATTCCAGTGAGGCGTATACCTTTCCGTCAATTGGACTTACGGTCATGTCTCCCAGGTGTCCCTGTACTTTTTCGATGCTACCTATGATTTCTCCTTGACGGTTGACTTTGAGGAATCTTGTGGTGAATGAAAGATACATACAATCTCTGTCAAAATCATATGCAATGCCCTGTACATGTCCTGCTTTTTGCCCACCTACGTATATACTATCGGGCAAGTTAAATTTTTCCACCTTGTTTTCAGCATACAATAATGTTGCGGTGAAGAGAATAAGAACAAATAGAACGAATCGTTTCATATAGGTACACAATAATACGCCGCAAAAATAGAAATTATTTTTGAAACGAAAAATTATATTTTAAAACAAAAGAACAATTAGCAGAAAGATAAAAACGCTACGTTCTACGCTATAATGAGTTTTATTCCAAGGCTCTGGATTTCTTCCCGTGCTTTTTCGTCAAGTCCATCGTCTGTGATGAGAATGTCAATATCTTTCATTGAGCATATATTGCAGAAACCTCTTCTGCGGAATTTTGTAGAATCTGCTAGAACAACGATTTGTGTGGCTGCCTGAATCATCTTCTTTGTAATGTCCGCTTCGGCGATTGTGGCACAACTAAGTCCGACCTTAGTGTCGAATCCTTCAACTCCAAAGAAGAGTTTGTTGCTATGAAACATCTCAATTCCCTTTTCGGCATACTGTCCATGGCTGGAATATGTGAATGAATCAATCATACCACCGAGTTGAAAAACATTAACGTTCGGATTCTCAACAAGGCTTAGAGCGATTCTTATAGATGGAGTAAGTACGTTTAGCGTTCCTTGTGGATTTAAGGCGTTTGCAAAGGCTAGCATTGTTGAGCCGCATGCTATTGTAATAGAATCATCGGATTTGACCAACTTGGTTGCCTCTGCCGCAATCCTAAGTTTTAAGTCCATATTCCTCTTTGCTTTTTCGTCTTCTCGTAAGTTTGTGACGGGACTCGATGCTGGAATAGCTCCTCCGTGCGAACGTATTACTATGTGTTCTTGCTCCAAAGCATTTAAGTCAGAACGGATAGTGGCTGACGTTACTTTCAGTTCTTCTGATAAGGCTGATACACTTACAAATCCAAGGGCTTTTACTTTGCGGATTATCTTCGATCTTCTTGTTTCGGTAGCATTCATATTTTCGTTTCGAAAATTTTTTTTACGATTTTCAACTTATTTTCTATATTTGGGGGCAATTTACAAAAAAATTAATTCAATATGCTTAGTAATCTTAATGATCTTATGTCGGTTGCAATGAAACAAGGCAATGCAATCGGAATGTTTGATGTTACAGGTTTGGAATCTTTGGAGGCAATCATTGGTGCTGCCGAGGAACTTCACGAGCCTGTTATCATTGCACATGCAGAAATGTTCAACTACCTTGCTGATATTCGACTAATCGGTCCCGCAATGGTTGAAGCTGCACGTTCGGCTAGTGTACCAGTATGTGTTCATCTCGATCATGGTGAAACAAAGGAGTTCTTTGAGAAGGCCATTGAAATCGGCTTTACATCTGTAATGATTGATGCTTCGCTCAAACCATATGAACAAAACGTTGCAAAGACAAAGGAAGTAGTCGAACTATGCAAGCGTCATGGTGTAAATGTTGAGGCGGAACTTGGCAGAATGCCTGCAAAGGAAGATGGAACGAAGATTGTAACAGATGATCCAAGAGAATACTATACTGATGCTCAGGAAGCTAAGCGCTTTGTAGAGGCAACTGGTGTTGATGCTCTTGCAATTGCATTCGGAACAGTACACGGCTTGTACAAAAAGAAGCCAGTTCTGGATTTTGATATTATCAAGGCCTGCTCTGAGTCAACGGGACTTCCTCTTGTTATGCATGGCGGTTCAGGCGTTTCACCTGAAGATTACAAAAAAGCCATCAAAGCCGGTATAAAGAAGATTAATTATTACACTTACATGTCAAAGGCCGGTTATGAGGCCGCCTATAAGGTTTATCAACAGCAAAATACGACTTATTTCCATGATGTTGTAAGAGCAGCAATGCAAGGCATGAAGGAAGATGTTGTGAAGGCTATAAATGTTTTCTCACAGGCAGGAAAATAGTATGTCAAACCATAGACCTTCTACGAGGTGTTCGAAAGGTTATAAAAAGGGCAGGCGTTGATTCGCTTGCCCTTCATAATTTTTTAAGAGGCCTCACTTAATTCGGAAGATCGTCTTTCTTGTCGTCAGATGTAGAATTTTGATCAAGTATATCTTTTTCAGAGATGCCGGAAACCTCCTCCAGCGATTTTCGTTCTTTTTGGCCCCTGTTTGGAGCATACACTCTAAGCATTCGGTAGGCTTCCCTTACCAATTCTGTTGTGTCCGATGTATCCTTTCCAAGAATGGTCCTAAATCGGATAATATCCGTAACAGCCGAAGCTATATGTAGACTATACATTGTTGCGTGGTCGATTTTGGAGATATCATTCATATCAACAGCAATAAAATGATGAAGGATGGCCGTTGAAAGTAATAACTCTACTTCTCTATAGTCTTTCATATCCCTAATAAAGTTTGATCGTATATGGGCACATAGTAGGAACAAATATGAAGAACAAATCTGCGGGATGTCTATATGTTCTGTAGCGAGGTCTACAGCATGCCTATATATTTCAGTGGCGTTATTTAATTTTGATCCAAGAGCAGATGAGGCTTCAATAAATTCCATACATATATTGCATAGATAGTTCGTAGAATCGTCGTCGCCTTCAGCAATATTTTTGCATGCTTCTATCAACTTGTCAATTTCCATATCCAAAACATCGTCCCACATCAGTTTCACTTCTTTTATGATACTGAAACATCTCATTCTTTTTTCTTTTGGCAAACTCTTGTATATATAAAATATGCCTACCAACATTAAAAAAGTGTCTGTCAGTTCATACCTGTGTTTTTTAGAGACAATATAGTTGTCTACGGCTTTTGCCCATATAGAAACAAGGTCTTTTATCTTTGGATCGTTACGATCAAGATGGAACAGCGTAAAGTAATCATTTTTATAAAAATTCATAGAAAATAATATAAGTTCACAATATAACCTTGTTATAAACCATAAATTTGCAATTTTTTTGCAACTAGATTCCTCTTTCTACAAAAATAATAAATTTGTGCTGATAAGGGAAGATCTATTCTGCAATGAATAGGGCTCTCAATTGTGGTAGATTGCAAGGAACTGATTGGCTTTTTACTGCGTGATTCATTTACAACAACTATCCTGTTCAATATCGTATTTCAGCAAGCACTTCACAACTTTTTTGATTTTGAATAGCTCTGCTTTTTTTGAAAAGCATTGATGCCAAATTGTAAAAAAAACAGGCTGCTACGAATTGTAACAGCCTGAAATTACTTTTTTGAATACTATTCGGTAACCTCGACATATTCAATCTTCTTTGCAAGAACGAAAAGTGAGTAATGGTCCTTAATTTTAGGAATTTCTATTTCATCTCCGTCCTTTACATCATGATAGATAATATACTGATTTGCAATTTTGCGTCCCTCAGGGGTGATGGCCTGTACGATGGCTGCAGTCTGAAGTTTCCAACCCTTCTTCATTTGGGCTCTAAGTATCTCTTTACCGGCTCTAGCAAGTATGTATACACGTCCGTCACCATGAGCTATAATTTGTCCTCCGAGTGTAGGATTTTTCTTGTCGGATGGAGCTGTCATCATTTCGAAACCTTCGAACTCACGAGGATACACATCACTTACCTTCTGCTTAAGATTAGGCCACATGTGGGAACCTTCCTTAAGTGTACTTTTGGTATATCCCTTACCTTTGAATGTGATGCTAATTTCGGAAGCTGGTTCAATCTTCGGATTGACACTCATTGAAGAGTTGTTCTTGTCCGTACGGAAAGGTGCTAGAGGTAGACCTTCAGCAGATGCAACATTTCCGATTCCTTCATTGAAGCAATAACGTACCTCTATTGGGGCTGTGACACCTTCGGCACTTACTAAAATTGTGTTATCTGGACATATTTCAGCCTTTGCCAAATGGAATACGATGTGCTTATCGTTGTTCTTATCCTGTTCTCCTATTTGGAATCCAACCACCTCAGATTCGGTGCATACGATTTTTGAAGGTACATTAGACAACTTAATGCGAATTTTGTCACCCTCCACCGTCTTTGATTCATAAGCTGGTGAGCGGAAATCACTGCCTTTTCCATAATGTTCGCCAAGTGCGCATGCTGCAAGACGATGTGCAATTTCTCCCTTGTATCGAGGATGTATATCTCCAGGGATGTCCTGCTGGTCATTTGTGATGACAACCTCACAATGATTTACCCTTCTGGCAACGTTAGCCTGGCATTCTCTTAACTGCGCTCCCTTAATGTTTGCGTAGGTGTGAGGAACCAATTGTACTATGTAAAACGGCATTTCATGATTGCGGAATTCTTCACGCCATGAATTGATAAGAACCTCCAATGAGTGACCATATGTGCGTGGTCTTGTTCCTACGTTTGCACATCCCTGATACCATATCGTACCGGCAATTGTCGTGTTTATTATAGGGTAGATGTTTGCGTTGTAGAGATGTGAATACTTGCCTGCCCAAACCTTGTGCTTGATTGCTCTAGCATCAGAAAGAATTTTTGCATCATTCTCAATTACATCACTTTTGAGCCATCCTTCGATGTATGTACCTCCGTACGAAGCATCAATCAGTCCTATAGGAACATTAAGTTCTTCTTGCAATTCTTTACCGAAACCATATCCTACAGCAGAGAATTCTGCCAAATCCTTGGCGTTACATACCACCCACTTTGCATTTGGTATGTCGTTTTGAGGCGTTTCTGCACTGATACGGCCCGTGCAGTAGAGACGTATTGCAGTGTTCATCTCCTTCCTTAAGTCTTTTTTCAAATCGATGGTCTTTTTTACTGAAAATTCCATATTGGATTGTCCAGAGCAAAGCCATACTTCTCCAAAGAGAATATTTGAAACTGTTATTTCTTCCTTCGAGGATGAAATTGCTACGGAATGTGGATCGTATGATGCGGCCAAAGTCTTAACTTTTACGCACCAATTTCCTTCTGCATCGGCCTTAGTCTGTACGGCAGCTCCCCAGTCTGGTTTGACTGTAATCTTTGCTTTTGGTTTTGAAAAACCCCATATGTTTACTTCGGCATTCTGCTGAAGGACCATGTTGTCTCCAACTGCAGTCGGAAGTGACAAAGTCCGTTCTGTGTTTTGGGCGCTTAGGCCGAAGATGATAGCAAATATTGCAATTGCAATTGCTATAAATCTTGAAATTTTCATCATTTGTTGTATAGTTTTAAGTTTCGTTTTAACAAAAATAAAAATTTGTCATCTATTATGTGTTAAACTGACAATATTTATTATAAGGATACATGTTGACTTAAATTGTTAAATTTTTTTTAGGACACAAGTTTTCTTTTACATTATGTCTTAACAACGTTCAAAAACTTCAAATTTTTTTGTTTATTTGTTATTCGATTTACATTTTTCGCTTTTATGAAAAAGATACTTGTATTGTTGCTGTGTGTTCTAGCTTTTTTTACGACTAGAGCCGATAGAAAACAAAAAACGCCTGTGGTAGAGCAACCACCGAAGACTTTTGTAGAAAGAGTTAGAGAGAACTATAATCTTTTCTATCAGTCCGGAGGCATATTCGAAAAGCTCTATGTAATGACAGACAAGCCATACTATAGTGCAGGAGAAACGATCTTCTACAGTGGTTTTTTGGTACAGGCAACTATGCTTACAAGAATATCGACCACGGAGTTTGTATACGTTGAGTTGATAAGTCCCGAAGGCCAGTTGGTTGAACGACAGAAGATTTGTTCGAAGGATAGACAGTTTATTGGAAACTTCAACCTTACGCCACGCTTAACATCCGGAAGATATACACTTCGAGCATATTCCAGATGGATGACCAACTTTGATATGGGGTACTTCTTTACCAAGGAACTCTTCATTGGAAACTATATCGATGATGCCATATTGACAAATGCCACATATGAGATTTTGGAGAATGGAAATGTCGAGGCCACGATAAAGTTTACGGATCAGTATGCCATACCGATAGTCTCTACACAGGTCAAATACCGCACCATTATCGATGCAAAATCACGCAACGGCTCTTCGCGTACGAACAAGGAGGGACAAATACAGATACGCTTTAAGCCATCGGAAAATCCGAATGACTGCATAGAGGTAAGCCTAAGGGCCAATAGCCGTGAGTTGAGTCGCTTTATTCCACTGCCGTCGTTTTCAAATGACTATGATGTACAGTTCTGCCCTGAAGGTGGAAATCTTATATCGGACGTTATACAAGTCATAGCCTTCAAGGCACAGGCATCAAATGGCCACTATTTGGAGTTGCAGGGTAAGCTCTATGATGAAGATGGTACTTTCTTAACTGAGATATCAACAGCCCATAAGGGTATGGGAACATTTATCTTGCGTTCTCAAGTTGGTCACAAGTATTACGCTGAATTTGTGTCGAATGATGGACTTCGGAAGCGCTTTGATTTGCCACAGGTTGAGCCTTCAGGCGTTACAGTCAGGGTTATACGCCAGGTGGAATCGTATACATTCCTTTTGCAGGCGACTACGGATCAGAACGTCGCGGACTATGCGGCGGTAATCCATTCTCGTGGAGCCGTAATGACCGTTTTGGAGAATCTGTCAAAACCTATTACGGTTAAGAATTGCGACATGTTCGATGGAATAGGGCAGATATCAATCGTACATAAGAATACGATGAAAGTTGTGGCGGAGCGTCTGTTCTATGTAAAGGACAACCGCTTTGCTCATGCAGAAATGACATTTGATAAGCATGTCTATCAACAACGTGACAGAGTTATGATGGTTATGAACGTTAAGACATCGGACGGCAAGCCGGCGCAGGGTAACTTTGCTCTTACCGTGACGGATGGTAATGTCGTATCGTGGAATTCATCGAATCAGAGTATCTTCTCCTATATGCTTCTTTCATCAGATTTGAAGGGCGAGATTGATGATGCTCCATCATATTTTGTTGATAACTCTAGGGCATCGACCGAGAAGTTGGATCTAGTGATGCTTACGAACGGATGGCGCCGTTATGCACTGGCGGATGTGCTGGAACGTAAAATGCCTCGAATCATGTATCCGATTGAGGACTCTCAACGAATCATGGGTTCTGTTTTCGGTCTTATAGGAAGGGCTAAGAAACCTTCGATTGTAGTCATGAATCCGAAAACGAAGTATGTAGAGCAGTTCCAGCTTAACGAGTACAATAACTTCATAATTTCTGGTTTGGATGCATATTCAACGGCTACATATATTGTACAGGCTCTGAATAAGAAAGGACGTGACACGACGGTAAGAATCAAGATCGAAAGTGAGAATTATCCTTTACTTGTTACAAATACAAGGCGTGACTATTACAAAAATCCAGTAAATATCATACCGGAAACGTTCCTTACAAGGGCTAAAGAGAAATATTTCAACGAAGGTGGTGAACGTGTTATTGACATTGAGGAAATTGTTGTCGTTGCAAAGAAACGTCAAAGTCCTTT
>JAGHTK010000145.1 GCA_018065435.1 Candidatus Alistipes equi | reverse complement strand
TGATGATTGGACAAAGTTCGAAAGACTTCTTTCAGTCTGCCTGTCATACCAAAACGAGTTTAAGCATAACGACTACGGAAAGAACCCTGCTAAGTAGTTACGGAAATTTATTTAAGGTGTGATTCTATATAAGGTACAACAAATTCAGAAGATGGGGAAAACCAACTAATATCAGTATCTTTACGAAACCAAGTCATTTGTCGTTTTGCATAATGACGTGTATTCTGCTTTATCTGCTCTACAGCTTCATCAAATGATATTTCTCCATCAAAATAGCGAAACATTTCGCTATAACCTACTGTGCGTAAAGCATTATTCTCTCTAAAAGGAAGCAAACTACGCGCTTCGGCTTCTAAGCCAGATGATATCATTTTATCCACGCGCTGGTTGATTCTTTCATAGAGAACATCCCTTGGATAGGAAATTCCCACCTTAATAATATTGAAACTACGTTGCCGTTTCTGTTCTTGGCGTATTTTGGAGTAAGGCTTTCCACTTTGTATACATACCTCCAAGGCTCGCATCACTCTTTGGGGATTTTGTCTATCAACTTGCATATAATACTTCGGATCAAGTTGAAGAAGCTTTTGACAAAGAGTCTCGAGTCCTTCGTAAAGAAGAATCTGACGCAGCTCACGTCTTAAAGACGGATTCACATCTGGCATATCATCCATGCCTTGTTCCAGAGCCCTTATATACATTCCGGAGCCACCAACAGCAATGACGACGTTATGAATCTTAAACAACTCATCAAGCAAACAAAGGGCATCGCGCTCATATTGTCCGGCGCTATACTCTTCCCAAATATCTCTCTGTTGTATGAAATAATGTTTTGCTTGTGATAGTTCCTCTTTCGTAGGCACGGCCGTTCCGATAGACATATTCCTATAAAATTGTCTAGAATCCATAGAAATAATACACGTCGAGAAGTGTTTGGCGAGAGAGACTGCAAGTGCACTTTTACCCGAGGCCGTAGGACCAACAACCATAATAAGATTACCACTCATCGTTTCTGCTATCGTCTCCGTCAAAATCAGAGTATCCGTCCATCATCTCTTCAAATATCGAGCCTTCCGTTGGATCGACCTTATTAGGATCGAATTGGTCTGGAACAGGAGCATTTTCAAATGTCATTACCGGGTACTTTATATCATCTCTTTTTTCGACCTTACCTATGATTTTCAAAAAGAAGGAGCGCTGTAGAATCATGTCGAACTGCAAGGCAAGATTCATATATCCATCCAAAATCACATCCGCTAGACGCACCGAGTCCATAGTTCGAGACTTGAAGGATAATTCCGCATCTGACATATCCATTAGAGTTATCTCCTCAACAACCTGAAGGTCATTGTCAAGCAAAAAGAATGAAGTCATACATGGTACAAATTCCAATGAGCTGATTATAAAATCGTTCACTTGCTTAAGGCTCATATCGGCCGGAATTTCGTAATCTCTGACAAAATTTTCGTTTTCATCAGAATACATCCTCAGTTTTAGGATCATGATTTAATGTTTTTTCAAAGATATGCAAACTATGCGATTTACACACGAAAAGCCACTACACAATTGCTCTTTTTTGCAAATTAAGGTACATTTGCTTTACGAAACTCGTTTACAAAATTATCCATGAATAGGAAATTACTTGTTCTATGCATATTTCTTCTGTTAGGCTCGGCATGTTGTTTGGCAAATGCCATTAGACCCAAAGCATTTGCAGAAGAATTTGCAAGACGCACCTTCAAAACAAAGAGCACACTTGAAGAAGTGTTACCAAACAAAGAAGAACAACGAAAAGAATTGGAAAATATTCACATCTATCGTCGCTTAAATGGCGGATTTGTGATTGTTTCCGATCAGGACGGAGTGCAAAGCATCCTCGGATTTTCCAAAGAGGGCAACATAGATTCATACCAGAGCATTCCTCAAGCCATGAAGGAGATGCTTCAGAACACGGCTTACAAATTAAGGACAGATTCCAGGTTCGCACGCGAGATTAAAGATGCAGGACTAAGAGTTACGAGCGAAGGTGAGGAGATGGTTCTAAAGACCGCAAACTGGGAACAGGCCGAACCATTCTGCCAAGCATGCCCGTTCTATGCAAATGTCGGTTCAATTCCAATTGCAGCAGCTATCATTATGCGCTACCACCAATATCCAAAGGCCGCTTCTGGAGTTATTGATTCCTATTCATATACCGTATCTGGCAAAGAGTATACCGTTCCAAAGGTCATTTTCAACCACCCATACGACTGGAGCAACATGCCTGACGATAGCCCGATGTACACCAACGAAAAGGTAATCCACATAACGAAGCTTCTCTATGAAGTTGGTGCAATGGCAAAGACGAAGTATTCTCCTTCATCAAGCAATGCAGACGAGATGGAACTTCTCAACGGAATGATTCGCCACATGCACTATAGTAAAGATTCACACTTTGTTTCTCGCCGTTGGTATAATGATTCTGAATGGTTTGAAATGATACGTAAGTACCTGCGCGAAGTGGGACCGCTATACTATTCCGGAAACCAGAAAATAAATAGTACCACATACACGGCATTTGTCGTAGATGGATACGGACCTGATAACTACTTCCATATCAATTGGGGCACAGGCAAAGGAAGTCAGGGATTTTTCCTCCTCTCGAAATATAGCATGAACCAGCACGCACTTATAAACCTACGACCAGACGAGTATGGCACTTCACAAAGTGTTGATGCGTTGGCCCTAAGAAGCAAGTTGCAAAGTTCACTTCAAATTGACAACTATAAGAGTGGAACGCAGTTCAAAATAAGTACAACCTCCTTAAGAAACGAAGCCTACGAAACTTTCTCAGGATATGTCGTAGCATCACTATTCAACCGAAATGGGGAATTCAAGGAAAACATTTCCGAAAAATTGGAAATTGAACTGAAGCCAGCCCAGACAATGCAACTTTCCATTAATGCTAAAATTTCAGGAGAAATTCAAGGTGGAGATTATGTGTGCTTAAAATATAAAGGTACACGATGTGAGGAGGAGAGAATTCTCCACTCGTCATCGGATGCAGCCGAAGACTCTTTCGTAATAAAAAGCCGTACATACCCTGCTTCAGAATTGCAAAAAATGACGCACTTCAAACTAAGCAAAGACATATCCCAAATTACAATTTCATTTGACACGAAAGTTACATGTTCAATTATTGATGAAAAAGGCGGGGCTGTCTATTCCAGAAAAGAATCATCGGCAGAAGCAATCATGCTCAACACCGTCGAAATGAGAGGAACCTATACTATGTCCGTATGTGCAGGCGAAGATCCATTTTCCTTTACCTTCAAACTCTAAAGAATCATGCGAAAAATATTATACATACTTGCAGTACTTCTTGCTGTAGTATCTTGTAAGAATGATGAGCTGAAACTCGAGAACATCGAAACTCCCTCCATGGAGTTCACCTTCACGGCTGACATTCTTTCAAGAGCAACTCTTGATGACATCAAAAAAACCTTTGTTTTAGGTGAACGATTATCTTGTTTCACAAAGCCATATTACAACGAAAAAGCCAAGGCGGATATACATGAAATGGTTTATGATGGTAATCTGTTTCGTAGCGAAGTACCGATTATGATTGCCAAGGGTAACCCGCAGTATGCCTATGCCTTTTACCCTTGCGGTAACTATGACAATATAGAGAACATTCCAATTAGCATCGAAGCTCAAACGGAGTATTTGTATGCATCATCCATGATTTCATACGAAAATCCATCTCCAACGATGTCATTTTCGCATATGTTATCCGTATTGGCATTCAACTTTTCAGACAAGGTTGGAGGACGTAAAATCGAAAAAATCACAATAGGAGAAAACACTCCTATTCCAATTGAAGGAACCTTCAGCTTTAGTTCCATGTCTCTCACACATACAAAACGTGGTGTATTTGAGTTGCCGTGTTCAAAAGACATACCGCAAAATGGTATGAAGGATTCTCTACCACAGTTTTTCATACTACCACATAGTCTGAATGATGGATTGGATGTAATATTTATGGTGAGTGGCACGAAATACTCCTGCACTCTTCCTGTTCTAAGATTTGAACGCGGACGAAAATACATTTTCTCAGTTGCCTTTTCCGAAAATAGCGCAGCTATTCTAGATACGACTGTAGTTTCGCTTGATAGCGAAGAGAGTGTTATGCCTTCTGCCTCCGTCTCGCAGATAAAAATAGTACATACCTGTACGTACTATGCTATTCCAGATTTCGTATCTGATACAATGTACGGAAGAATCGACTGGGGTGACAACTCCACTGAGCCATTCAGTGCAACTGCCATTCACGCATACAAGCAAAGCGGTGCATACCAGACTGATATAGAGATATGGAACCCAAAGAGCGTCACCTTTAATGATCTTACAGGAATAAAGCATATAGATTTTACCTCCTTTTAACATCGAATCAAAACTAAAGTTTCACTTACTTAAAAAAATGGAGTTTCTTATCTGCGAAACGATTTAGGCTTAGTTCGAAGTAACATCTGAAAAGTTTCGCTATTGAAAAAGTATATAGACACCCTATGCGAGTTTATCTTGCAGTCAACTCTATGTATTGCAGCAAAGAAAATCTGTAATATCGACTCGTAATGGTCTTTACTCTTGACAGCAATCATTTTTTTTGTATATTTGCTTAGTAATTTTCCCGATCCGGAAGATAAAATCCATTATTGCAAACAAATTTGAAAAATATGCAAGATATTGCGACACTAGAAAACAAATCTGTGGACGATTTGCGACAAATTGCCAAGGTTTTGGGCATTCGCATCACAGGCAAGATTTCCAAAGAAAAACTTCTTGAGAAAATAGCAGCTGCAGGTTCATCGCCTGCCCCTAAAAGCACAGATGAGACCGAGAAGGCGCAAAGTACAGAAAGTATACAGAGTAGTGAAAATACAGAAAGTGTGCAGAAAGGGCAGCGAACAAAGCGTGCACCTCGCGCAAAACGTACCCCAAGTACGGAAAGTACTCCAAATACAGAAAGTGCACCAAACAAAGAAAGCGCCCAGAATACAGAAAGCCCTACAAATGTAGCAAGTGACACGGTTGCCACGGAATCTACAATAGCTAATTCCACTAAGGAGGAAGTAGTTCCTGATAAAAAAGAAAAGAAAGTCACACCATCTAAAAAGGGGGACAACCGAAGAAAAAAAGTACAGGAAGGTGCCACAAAAGATGAAAAGAAAAGCGAGAAAAAAGATAACAAGAATGCTTCAAAAGAAGTAAATGAAGAAATAAAAGTTTTGAGCATTGAAGGGGGAGAAACGGAAGATACCACTACCCCGCAAAGCACAAATACCCCACAGCAAAAAAACACACATACCCATCATTACGAGAAGGAGGCAAAACAACCCGAGAAGGATATCCGCGATGAATTTCAGGCAGAGATTATCGGTGAGGGTGTTCTTGAAATCATCAATGAAAACACATACGGTTTTTTGCGTTCGGCAGACTACAACTACTTAACCTCCCCTGATGATATATATGTATCTTCATCACAAATTAAGTTATTCGGCCTAAAGGCTGGAGATACAGTACGTGGTCACATACGCCCTCCAAGAGAAGGTGAAAAATACTTCCCTTTGGTAAAAGTAGACGAGATAAATGGTCTAAGTCCGGATATGGTGCGTGATCGTGTGCAATTTGAATTCATGACACCACTTTTCCCAAGCGAAAAGTTCAACCTTACAGGCCATGGGCATAACAACCTTTCAAATAGAATTGTCGACCTTTTTGCCCCTATAGGCAAAGGACAACGCGCCCTAATTGTAGCACAACCAAAGACCGGTAAGACAATGCTTCTGCAAAGCATTGCTAACGCCATTGCAGACAACCACCCTGAAGTCTATATGATAGTTCTGCTCATAGACGAACGTCCAGAGGAAGTTACAGAAATGGCGCGCAATGTCAAGGCGGAAGTTGTTGCATCAACTTTCGATGAACAAGCCACACGTCACGTCAAGGTTGCTGAAATGGTGTTGGACAAAGCAAAGCGATTGGTAGAATGCGGACATGATGTGGTAATTCTGCTTGATTCCATAACACGTCTTGCAAGAGCCTACAACTCCGTTCAACCAGCATCTGGAAAAGTCCTTTCAGGAGGAGTTGACGCAAATGCGCTTCACAAACCGAAACGTTTCTTCGGAGCCGCACGTAACACCGAAGAAAAAGGTTCACTTACGATAATAGCAACGGCTCTTATAGACACAGGCTCGAAGATGGATGAAGTTATCTTCGAAGAATTCAAGGGTACTGGAAATATGGAATTGCAACTCGACAGACGCATCTCCAATAAGCGTATCTACCCTGCCGTAGATGTTATCGCTTCTGGAACAAGACGAGAAGATCTTCTTTTACCGAAAGATATCATGAATCGTACGTGGGTTCTTCGCAAATATCTTTCCGACATGACGCCGGTTGAGGCAATGGAATTCCTTGAAAAACAAATGGGCACCACCGTTTCTAACGAAGAGTTCCTGGCAACAATGAATCATTAAAATTCTAAATATGAAACGCATTTCATTACTTATACTGTCTATTGCGACAGTTTTCTCCGCATTTGGATGGGGAGCAAAAGGTCATGACGTAGTTGCGGCAATTGCCGAAAAAAATGTAACACCTGAAGTATACAAAAAGGTTGTAGCCGCTCTTGACAACCACTCCTTCGTATACTATGCAAATTGGATGGATAATGCATCTCACACTCCGCAGTATGCCTACACAAAGACATGGCACTACGCAAACGTAGATGAAGGAAACACTTATCAGACACAAGATAAGAACCCTAACGGAGATGTCGTAAAAGCAATAAATGATATCTACGCAAAACTCAAAAAGGGAGGACTTTCGAAGGAAGATGAAAACATTTCCCTAAGAATGCTTATCCACCTTGTGGGAGATTTGCATGCTCCATTGCACGCCGGACATCTCAGTGATTTAGGCGGAAATCGTGTTTCAGTTAAATTTTTCAACCGTCCAAAGAAGCTTCACAGCATATGGGATAGTGATCTCGTTGAATCTGCACACAAATGGAGTTATTCTGAATGGGTTCACCAACTTGACGACTTTGCTTCCGCCCAGCAGAAAGCTGAATATGTAAAAGGAAAAGTCGAAGATTGGTTCACGGAGAGCTGTGAAATTGCAAAGGATATATATTTTAACACACCTACGGATGCTAATGTTTCTTATGACTACATCGCACATTATGCGCCAACTATCGAAACAAGGCTTCTAAAGGGAGGTGTAAGACTTGCCTACATCCTAAACAACATTTACGCTAAATAGAAGTTTTCCCCGGACCTTTTTTAAATTTCTTTTAGAGAAACAACAGGAATACTCAAGTTCCACTTACGCAAAAACGAGCATAATGAAAAGAACTCTTTTCGCAGTAATTACTCTTTTAGCAGGGCTTATAGCAAATGCTGCAAGCCCTGTCTTTATTGAAACAGAGAATTTCCAGAAGAAAGGTGGTTGGTTTGTCGACCAACAGTTCATGGATCTAATGGGGTCTCCGTATCTAATAGCACATGGCTTGGGAAATCCTGTAGAAAATGCATCCACAACATTTCAGGTGGATCAAGCACAAACGTATCATATTTACGCTAGGACCTTTAACTGGGTTTCTCCATGGACAGAGTCCGAGGGCCCAGGAGCATTCAAAATCAAAGTCAACAACAAGTTTCTAAAAAATATTCTTGGTACCATTGGAAAGAAATGGATGTGGCAATATGCCGGCTCTATGAAACTTAAGGCTGGTACAAACACCATCGAACTTTGTGATTTGAAAGGATTTGATGGACGATGCGATGCAATCTGGATAACTCCTTCCAAAGAGGATATACCACCTTCAGATATAAAAACGCTTGAGGCATTTCGCAGAAAGATGGGAGCACTTCCCAAGGAGGCATCCGATGGCGGAAAGTACGATTTAGTGGTTGTCGGTGCAGGTATCGGCGGAATGTGCGCTGCAGTTTCCGCAGCTCGACTTGGAATGAAAGTTGCACTTATCAATGATAGACCGAAGCTCGGCGGAAACAATAGTTCCGAGATACGAGTCCATCTGGGTGGAAGAATAGAGATTGGAACCTATCCTGCGCTCGGACGTATGATTCGAGAATTCGGGCATAGTACTATTGGCAATGCCAAGCCTAAAGAAAACTACGAGGATGAAAAGAAGGATGCATTTATTGCTGCAGAGCCAAACATTACATTATTTGCTCCATACCGAGCAGTCTCTGTAAAAATGGCATCCCCAGCAATAATAGGGTCTGTGATTATTCGAAGTATCACATCAGGTGAAGAGTTAGAACTCAGTGCGCCACTTTTTAGCGACTGCACAGGAGATGGCACTATCGGCTTCCTTGCAGGAGCAGATTGGATGATGGGTCGAGAGGGTCGAGACGAATTCGCAGAAAAGCTTGCTCCACTTAAAGCAGATAAACTCACAATGGGCTCCTCCGTGCAATGGTATTCCGAAAAGAGTAATAAAAAGACTATCTTCCCAGAATTCGAATATGGTGTAAAATTCACAGAGGAGAACTGCGAAAAAGTCACAATGGGAGAATGGACTTGGGAAACAGGTATGAACTATGACCAGATTTATGATTTTGAGCGAATTAGAGACTATGGGATGCTTGTCATATTTTCTAATTGGAGTTATTTGAAGAATCATAGCACTTTCAAATCAGAATACAGCAATCTAAAATTAGGATGGGTTGCATATTTGGCAGGAAAACGCGAATCTCGACGACTTGTTGGAGACTACATTCTCAAACAAGATGATGTGGACAAGCAAGTATTCCACGAAGATGCATCCTTCACAACAACATGGCACTTTGATCTTCATTTCCCTGATCCAGCTAACACAAAGCATTTTCCAGGAGCTGAGTTCAAGGCTAAAACAAAGTCCAATCGTATCTATCCTTACGCGGTACCATATAGGTGCCTTTATAGCCGTAATGTAAATAATCTATTTATGGCTGGCCGCAACATCAGCGTAACGCACGTAACTCTAGGTTCCACTCGCCTCATGCGCACAATAGGCATGATGGGCGAGGTTGTAGGTATGGCAGCTAGCATCTGTAAAAAACACGACACACTTCCGCGTGATGTCTATCAGCATCATCTTCCAGAATTAAAAGCTCTTATGAGAATAGGAACAGGCAAACCAGCTGAAGAACTTCCAGACAATCAAAATTTCAACAGAGGAGGTATTCTCAAAACTCCTAAGAACATCATATTTTCTTCTCCAAAAAAGGAAGTAAAGACAAATTAGAATTTTTAATTTAATTAAAGAATTGATTGTAAATGGGGCTATTTGTTTAATATCCCTGTGTATTCGCTTCCATGTCATACAACGAGCTTTTCAAGCATACAACTATGAGTCGACTTTAAAAAGTCAATATTTTAGTAAATCAGTGCCAATCCGCGGGCAGCGAAAGGGCGACCGAAATGAAAAATTAGAT
>JAGHTK010000070.1 GCA_018065435.1 Candidatus Alistipes equi | reverse complement strand
GACTGGTATAAATGTTCCCATAGTGTTGGTGTTTAAGTTCAGCTCAAAGGTATCTCTACCTGGGAACTTCAAAAACACCCCCTTCGCGGAGCCTCATACGTTTTACTCGGAAAGAATAGGAACTCCACATTCGAAAAATCATATCAAACAAAACCCCACCATTTAGGTGGGGTTCGGCGATATATCTGGAAATACTATTTGATTCCGTATTGTGCAAGAATTTCAACAATGCGAGGTTGGATGGCATCTGCCCATCTTTTGTATCCCCATGAGAATGGGTGTACACCATCTGCCGATGTTAGATGGTCTGTTCCTGTCTGATCAGGAACATCTACATAGTATACATCCTTGTATTCCTTTACGATATCCTTCATCAGTGCATCAACGAATTCCATTCTGTCCTGCTCTTTTTTCTCTGCCTTCAAATCAAAGAGTCGACCTTCTCTAAAGATGGTGCGAAGGAAAATAATAGGAGCCTTCTGGTTCACCTTACGAATCTCGTCAATAAATGGACGAATACGTTCGCCAATTTGTGCAATTGATGGATTGGAAAAGGCGTCACATATATAAGCATCTGCATTTGTACCAGCAAGGATTTCACCCATGACACGTTGCAATTTGGAGTTTCCGCTCATACCGAACGAACATAGATAGAGACCTGTCTGTCGGCTAAGAAATGCAGGGTATGTCATACCAGCAGCTGAAGAACATGAACCATGAGTGTAACTTGAACCGAAGATTGCAATGTTGTGACGGAAAGGATTCTTTGAAGCATTTAAGGCATATCCCTTTGGTACTCCTATTTCAAGGCTCTTAAGTTCAGCGTAAAGAGGCAAATACAAAAGACATTCCTTCTCGGTCTTTGCCATATTTGCAATAAGGCGTAAAGGCTTTTCCAAATTCTTGTTGCCGTTCTTATCTTTACCATCCTTGTTTACCTTTGATGCGGCATATAGCCATTCGCCATCCTTCTTTATATAAAGGTTGAAACCTGCTCCGGCAGTTGCAGGCATAGCACGATTGTAAGATATTCTGCCGTACTCTGCTTTTACCCATATTTCTGGGGCATCGGTCGAAAAGGCAACCATTTCACCGCTAGCCTCTATAAGGAGGTTTTTTTCTGTATTTGTCAGTTCATCGTACTTTGATACCTCAACACGATGGTATGGATTTTCAGTCTTGCACATTTTACCCAAAAAAGTAAGCTGCTGTGCATCGGTGTAGATAATTTCCTTTTTCTCTGCTGCGTTTACGGAAAGAAGAATAAAGGAGAAAAGGAACAGAACTATTGCAAAATTCTTTTTCATAATGTGATTTGATGTTTACAAATTAAAAATAAGCCGGAATAATCCGGCCTTTACTAAGTTCTCTAAAATGTACTATTTCTGTTCATTGAGAATACGCATTGCTGCATCAAGGATAGTCGTATCGTCTAACGTTACAACTCCACCATCAGGGCCCTGTTCATAATGAACTCCATAAGCGTTCTTAGCGTCGAAATGTTTACCGCCAAAATAATTACGTACACTTTCAACATCTATTCCAAGTTCATCTGCTATACGCTGTGAACTGCCGCTAGGCAAACGGTCCTTAATACGGCGCAATTCATTGAATGTAATAATCATAATATTATAAGATAAATTATATGTATTCAAAAATTCGAAGTTGCTTCGAAAAAGCAAGCATAATTCGTTTCGGGAGAACTAATTTATATACATTTTTGCAAATTCCCAAAAAAAGTATCATCATTTTATTTTTGCTCGCATATCACTTATTATATATCCACTGTATTTGGAGCTCGCATACAACGGAAAAGGCTCATTGTAGTGATGAATACTTTCGATGTACATTGTAATGCTTGCCGCACTGGAGTTTAAGACAAGACATTCGGGCCATGGTGAAGAAGTCTTTCTGCAAATGCGCACACTTTCATCGCGTTTCGAAGAATCTTTGTACGTTAATATTATGTCTTGACCTACCTCTTTAGCATCAAAAATTTCTGGGATTTTTGAAAAATCCATGGCGGGATTGTCCAAAAAATCGTGTGACATATCCTCAGACGAAAGAATTGTAACCTCCTTGCGATTAGTGTCAATAATATATCTTGTGTCTTTATGGGAATACACCTCTTCGCCCATAAAGCAAAAGAAGAAGTCATGGTCCTTTACTATATAATATCCGTTAAATGTTTCACCATTGGATTCAAGTCGAAAATCTACTCTATAAACACCGAGCGCTTTAATCGAATGGTCAAGCGAAGAAAAATAGTTAGAAATTGTATCTGCCGATAAAACTGCAGGCACAACTATACAGATTAGATATAGAAGTTTTTTGAGCATATGCACCATTAAAAGATACCCATTTCCTGAAGCTTTTGTTCCAGAGAAGGCAGATCATAGAACTTGACCTCCCTCTGTTTTTCTCCTCTTAAAGGAGGTCCAACAATGCCCGAACGCTCAAGTTGGGTCATTATACGTCCTGCACGATTGAAACCTACTTCATAGTTGCGCTGGATGTAGGAAACGGATAATTTGCCAGTTGTAACGGCATCACGTGCTATATCAGCAAACATAGGATCGTATTTCGTAGAGGAAGAAGAGTGGCTGTCATCCTCAGAACCAAGTATTGCTGTGACATCATCACTTACGCCAGAATAATCCGGCAGGTAATATGCATGTCCATCAGGAGAAGGCTGTGATGCAATGTGTTCTACAATGCGCTCAATTTCTTTAGTTTCAATTAGAGCACACTGTATACGTGTCACATCTCCATCCTTGGAAATAAGCATGTCGCCCTTACCTATGAGCTGGTTTGCTCCAGGTTGGTCAAGAATTGTTCTTGAGTCTATCATCTGCATTACACGGAATGCCATACGTGCCGGGAAGTTAGCCTTGATTCCACCCGTGATGACACGTACATCTGGACGCTGCGTTGCTACAATAAGATGAATGCCTATCGCTCTTGCTTTTTGGGCCAGACGCATTACAGGACCTTCAACTTCCTTTGCTGTCATAATTAAATCGGCGAACTCATCGATGATGACCACGATGTAAGGCATGACAACAACCTCGTCAACCTGATGGTGACGTACCTTTTCGTTATATTCCTCAATGTTTTTCGTTCCGGCCTTTTTGCACTTTTCAAGACGCTGCTCCATTTCAAGACATAGGGCATTAAGCGTATAAACGGCCTTTTTCGGATCGGTAACGATAGCTTCCTCTTCGGATGACATCTTGGCAAGAAAATGATTTTCCAGCTTTGAGTAGAATGTGAATTCAACCGTTTTTGGATCGATGAGCACAAACTTTAACTGCGATGGGTCTTTTTTGTAAAGTAGTGACGCTATGATGGCGTTCAGACCTACGGATTTACCCATACCAGTAGCTCCTGCTACAAGAAGATGAGGAAGTTTTTCAAGTTTGAGCACATAATTTTCATTCTGTATGGTACGACCCAGAACAAGCGGAAGCTCTGCCTTGAATGAATGGAAGCGTTCAGACTGAATGGCGGAACGCATTGAAACCACTTCACGATTCTTGTTTGGAACTTCAATGCCTATGGTACCCTTGCCAGGAATCGGAGCAATAATTCTTATTCCAAGAGCCTTAAGGGATTGTGCGATGTCATTTTCAAGACCTTTGATTCGCCTGATGGAGACACCTTCCTTTTGAACAATCTCGTAAAGGGTAACGGTTGGTCCCACAGTTGCTGTCATCTCCTTGATTGGAATGCCAAAATTACCAAGCGTTTCGTTTATCTTGGATTTGTTGAAGGTGATTTCATCATTCGAAACCTCGGATTCCGATTGGTATGGTATAAGATAGTCAACCAAAGGAAATTCGTATCCTGGTGTGCTGTCAGGGTTGAAAGGACGATTGTTGGCCTGTTTTTCATCAATAATGGCTTCAGTGTTTCTATTCACCGTAATCTGATCGTTGCCGCTCGATGTATTTTCATCGTTTTCAACTTTTTCTTCTTTCTTTTCATTTTCGTCCTTGGTGAGGTTCTCTTCTGGTTGAACTTCCCATGGAATCTCATCATCCGTATCTAAGTCGTGGCTCCCGTTCGTATTTTCGATTGGCTTTCCATCGCTTCCCAAAACTTCGCTTGTGTGGGAACCTTCCTGGGAGAATGATTGCTCATCATGTGAATGACCGAATTTTTCTCCAATGTCGTGAGCTAGTTTAGATGCTCCTCCGACCACTTTGCCACCTGCCGTATTAAATACACCTATAATTTTGGTACTGACAACAACAAGCCAGATTATCCAGGCTATAATAAGTACAAGCCAGGTTCCCGCAGGACCAATGACTGCACGTAGTGAAGCCTGAAGCTCAATGCCATATGCACCACCAGGACCCGAGCAGAAGACTTCAGAATCCTTAAAGATGACGCAAAGCGTAAACGAACCAAGAATTGTAAGTAGGGTAGTGATTGTAAGGATATAGGTGAGAATTTTGGCACGGAAAGCCGTTATCATATGTACTCCAAGTACAAGGATAACGAACGGTACAAGCAGACCAAAATATCCGAATGACATACCAACAAGGCAGTGCCCAAGAAAAGCTCCCAACGGTCCGCAAATATTTAAGCAGGAAGAGTTGATAATTACGCCATCCTCAAGTGAAGAGATGTCACTTTTCCAAGTTCCCATATATGAGAAAATGGCAACTGTTAGGAATATGCCGAAAAATACCAGCAGAATTCCGATTATCCACCTAATGGTATATATCGTCGATATTCCACTATGATTCGAAACTTCGTGTTTCGCATTTTTTGGCTTTTGTTTGTGTATGTTACTCTTTGCCATAAGCAATTATATTTTGCAAATCGCATGCAATACGTTTTTGCATTCAAAGACGGATTTTATGCATGCATAATTCGTTTTGTTTTCTTTTCGCGTCTTTAACAAAAATATGTTTTTTAAGCATATTGCCAAAGAGAAATCTCAAAAGTTATGACTCTTTCGATGAATCTTAGATGCCTGCCTTCGCCTTAAGTTTTTCGACGTAATGGTCATCAAGCAAACTTAAAAACTTGAATGTAGGCGTTTGATTTTCATCTTGAAGCATTGACGCGTTACCAAGGAGCTCCTCTGTGCGTTTTGCAACGGCCTCGGTTGAATCTACCACACGGACATCTCTGTTTTGTATAACCTTACGAATCGTTTTAAGAAGAAAAGGGTAGTGCGTACATCCCAGTACAATATGGTCT
>JAGHTK010000130.1 GCA_018065435.1 Candidatus Alistipes equi | reverse complement strand
CGTGAGCCATGACGTCCATAATGTGAGACATAGAATGGAGTATATCCTTTCGGAGTTTCGGCTCTGGAGGTAATCATATCAACCGGATAGACGGCATGGCTCAGCCATGCTTTCTGGGGATGAAGTGCAATGTATTCTTTTGCTGTCTGGGCAAGGGAGATTAAATACACTGAAGTTAAAAGAAGAACAAGCAGGACTCTTTTCATGAATCTAAATAAAGTTTCGTAAGTAATTTGTTAAAACAAAGCAATTTGCATTATTTAATCAAAATAATGGCAGTCGTGTTTTTTTTAGGGCAAATAGACATAAAGGATATCGATAGCCACAATCGATGGTGCTAATACAAATTCACCAGAATCCTCAATTCTTTTTGCTACTTATTTGTGCGAATATATGAATTGTGTTGCATTTAATGCAATGTTGTGGGAATGTTGATTTTTTACGAGTCTATTTAATCCTCATAATCAAGACAATATCTTCCTATTGTGTATGGACGTACCTTTGTGGAGGCCACTTCGACATGTAGTGGATTAGTGGAATACCCTTGAAGCGAAGCTTCACAATCAAACGTAGAATTTAGCATCAAATCCGCTGTGCTCGAAGGGAGTCCTTCTATCTGAACGTGAATGCTAAGAAGTCCCAGGATTTTACCCTGTAAGGATTCAAGTCCTTGTTTGATTTGTTGTTTGATTTGTTGTTTTTCCTCTTGACTGAGTTCTTCTTTGAGTTTCCACAAGATAACGTGATGTGTCATATTTCTGTTTTTTGATTGTGTAATAGTTCTTTTTTTGTCTTTTTAGGGTAATGTTTCAAACAAACCTTTGTCCATTTTCAAACGTATGGCAATCTTTTCGCTTCTTTAGTACGAAATACTACCTTTTCAATAACGGCAATGACATATTTACTTAATTGAACAAAAAGTTGCGTAAAGCCTTCGTTTTGGAACGGAATTCGCATGTAAAATTACTATATTTGCTCAATTTAATAGGATTTAAGACGTATGAAAAAATTTTTGCTCACATCCCTTATGCTATGCTTCATCTGCATCGCTTCTTCACAGGAAAAGATGGTAACGCGAACTATTAATGGAGCTTCGGCTGTTAAGGTATTGCAAGTGAAAGCATCTGTGAATGTCGTTTTGGACTCGTCGTGTGCAGACAAAATAGTCGTAAAGGTGGCACAATCACTCGAATCGTCACTCTTTACAGAACTAAAGGGTAATTCATTTACCATATCTTACAAAGGCAATGTGTCGGAACAGGTTATGGTTGCTCCAAAGGCAACTTTACGCCTCTCCCCAAAGAGTCTGGAATATCTTTTGGCCAGAGGAGATGGCACTATTACATTCAAGACCCCTCTTTCTTGCGAAACACTCAGGGTAAATCTAGAGCATTCTATGAAGATGACAGGCAAATTCACAGCAAAGAACTTATACCTTAAAATGGGCAATACTTCAAATGTTGACTGTGATGTGACGGCTGGATACTTTGATGTTTCTATGTCCGGTGTTTCGAGACTTACGGCTCGTGGAGAGGCTGCACAACTCAAATTGCATGAGTCGGCCAATGCTCGTGCTTCACTAGATAAATTGCAGGGTGTAAACTCTTTGGATCTTTCATTAAAGGGAAATGCCAATGCACTTTTGAATGCTTCAGGCGTAGCTAAGATTTCTCTTTCAGGCTCGAGCCGATTAACTTCACGCCTTTCTGTTAGTAAACTGGAACTTTCAGCCTATGATTCGGCTGCTATGACACTTTCCGGTAAAGCAACAGAGGCCATTATCTCACAGTCTGGTAGAAACTCCTTCCCGGGAGGCGCTTTTTCTATAGCTACAAAGGCCGATGTAAAGTGTTCGGGCGCAACTTCTGCTACACTCAATTGCTCGGGAGATCTTTCTGTTAAGGCTACGGGCAATGCAAAATTAAAAATTCCTACCTGTGGGGGAGTTCTGACAGTCAATGCTCAGAACGAGGCTAAGATATCCTACCCGAAGGGAACTAAACTCAATGTCATTATGGTCAAAGACCAAGCTACATTGTCAGAACTCTAGCCGATGTCCCAGGAAAAAAAATATGTCGAAACGCCCCTGATGAAGCAATACTACTCCATCAAGGCAGTGCATGCGGATGCAATATTGCTTTTCCGTGTAGGAGATTTCTATGAAACTTTCGGTGAGGATGCCAAGGAGGCAAGTCAAATTCTTGGCATTACACTTACGCGTCGAGCTAATGGCTCGGGGACCTTCATTGAACTGGCAGGTTTCCCGCATCATGCCATTGATACCTATATGCCAAAGCTTGTGCGTGCTGGTAAAAGGGTAGCAATATGCGAACAACTTGAGGATCCGAAACTGGTAAAAGGCCTCGTTAAAAGAGGTGTGATAGAACTCGTTACTCCGGGAATTATTCTTGATAATAATATCGTTGAGCGCAAGGAAAATGTTTTTCTTGCTTCTGTATATTTTTCACAACGCAATACGGGTGTTGCCTTTTTGGACGTATCGACTGGCGAATTTTCCCTTGCGGAAGGAACAGATTTGTTTATAGACAAACTTCTTTCGAGTTACTCACCAAAAGAGGTAATCTATCAACGCGGAATGGAGGATCGTTTTGAAAAAGCATTTTCAAAAAGATACTATACATATCGCCTTGATGACTGGATTTTCTCCTATGATATTAACTGCGAGAAGTTGTGCCACCAATTTGGTGTTGAGTCTTTGAAGGGCTTTGGCGTGGAAAATTTGCATGACGGAATTTCGGCTGCAGGTGCCATACTATACTACCTTGAATTTACCGAACATCGAAATATTTCACATATATGTTCCCTCTCGAGAATCGACTCTTCCTCTTCTGTTTGGTTGGATAGATTCTCAATTGCGAATCTGGAATTATTTCAGTCTGCGGCACTTGGAGGGGTCTCTTTCTTTGAAACGATTGATCGTACGCACACGGCAATGGGAGGACGTCTTCTTAGACACTGGATTGCCTTCCCGTCAACTTCACTGGAGGAAATTCGTTATCGTCAGAATCTTACACGAGAATTTGTGGAAGATGATAAAATGCGTTCTTCACTTTCAGACTTCCTTTCATCGGTGGGCGATTTGGAGCGCATCTCTTCGCGTGTTGCATCACTTCGTATTCTACCAAGAGAACTTGTTCATTTGGCAGATTCCTTAGAGGCGATCCATTCCATAGTGGAACTTCTTTCCACTTCAGATAAGGAAAATCTGCGCGAAATGTCGCTAAAGTTCCTCAGGGAAGATTCCTTGCTTGAAATGTTGCGTCACGACCTTAATCAAAATCCTGCGACGAATCAGATTTCCCGCGGTGGAATTATTGCCCAGGGCGTGAATAGTGAATTGGATGAACTAAGGACACTTTCAGGCGGAGGTAAAGATTACTTAAACTCCATTCTTGAAAGGGAGACCCAGACAACTGGAATATCGTCTTTGAAAATTGGCTACAATAACGTCTTTGGATATTATCTTGAGGTGCGTAATACGCATCGTGACAAGGTGCCTCAGGGTTGGATAAGAAAACAGACTCTGAAGGATGCAGAGCGCTACATCACGGATGAATTGAAACTTTACGAGGAACGTATTCTTGGAGCCGAAGAACGTATTTTACAGCTTGAAGCAGAAATATACCAGCGCATCATTTGTGATGTCCAGGCTCAGATGAAATCCTTGCAGCAAAATGCACATGCTGTTGCTCTTTTGGACTGCTTGCTATCGTTTGCCGTGATTGCTAAACAACGCAACTATGTATGTCCTGATGTGAACGATTCCATGAAAATAGAGTTGAATGACGCACGTCATCCTGTAATTGAAACAATGATGAAGGTTGGCGAGGAGTATATTCCAAATGACCTTCTTCTGGACTCGGATTCACAGCAGATAATGATGATAACGGGACCGAATATGTCTGGAAAGTCGGCTCTTTTGCGACAAACGGCACTTATTGTTCTTATGGCCCAGATAGGTTCATACGTTCCTGCTACCAAAGCCAGCATAGGTTATGTTGATAAGATCTTTACCCGTGTCGGTGCTTCGGATAATATCTCCCAGGGGGAGTCCACCTTTATGGTCGAAATGCTCGAATCGGCAAGCATTCTTAATAACATATCTCAGCGCAGTCTGATTCTTTTGGATGAAATCGGTCGTGGAACCAGCACATATGATGGAATATCAATAGCATGGGCAATGGTCGAGTATTTGCATAACAATCCGGCCTTGCGTCCGCGCACGCTCTTCGCTACGCACTACCATGAGCTAAACGAGATGGAGCAGTCTTGTGAAAGAGTATGTAATTATCATGTATCGGTAAAGGAACTGAATGGAACGGTTGTCTTTTTAAGAAAACTCCTCAAGGGTGGAACGGAACATTCATTTGGAATTCATGTTGCAAAGCTTGCCGGTATGCCACGCAGTATTGTTCAACGTGCCGAGGAAATTTTGCATTCACTCGAGGAAGTGTACGGCTCCGGAGAGGTTCTTTCTGAAAACAAAGGCGAGCATAAACCAAATGTAACGCATGCACGAATTTCATCCACAGCTTCACAACTTTCGCTTTTCCAATTAGATGATCCTGTCTTAATGCAGGTACGCGATCGTATTGTGAAACTGGATATTGATTCGCTCACCCCACTAGAAGCTCTAAATACTCTGTCTAAAATAAAAACAATAATCCTAGGAAAATGATTAACTCCAAACTAGAAAACATTCTGCTATCTTTTCTGCCTACGGAAAGTGTAGAAAGTATATCCCCGCTTGGCGAGGGCTTTATAAACGATACATATATTGTTAAGTGTGCTTGCTCACGCTATATTCTTCAGAAAAAGAATACATATATCTTTCGTGATGTTCCACACATGATGGATAATATTCTTAAGGTCACTTCGTTTATAAAGAAAAACGCAAAAGAAGCTGGTCTTGATCCGAGTCGAAGTACTCTTACTGTAATTTTGGCAGCGGATGGTAAACCTTATGTTTTTCTTGATGGAGAGTATTGGGTTCTGACCCTATTTATTGAAAAGAGTGTTGTCTATCAAAAAGCAGATTCAGACAAACTCGCGTATATGGGTGGCTGTGGCGTTGGTGATTTCCTTCGTTCGATGGCAGACTTTCATGAAGAACTGCACGAAACAATTCCTGGTTTTCACAATATGAGATTTCGTTATGAGCAGTTCCTTACATCCATAGATAAGAACCTTTCTGGTAGACTTGACTTAGTTCGTAGCCAGGTTGATGCAATTCTTTCTTTGAAGGATGAGGCTATGATGCTTTGGGAAAAGTTCGAGCAGGGCATAATCCCTCACCGCGTATCACACAACGATACGAAGCTTAGTAATATTCTTTTTGATGCTGATAATCGTGTACTTTGCATGATTGATTTGGACACGGTGATGTCTTCTATGGCACTAAATGATTTTGGAGATTCGATACGTTCCTACGCAAACCTTTCGGCGGAGGATGAACCTGATGTGAAGAATGTGAAATTCTCACTTTCTCGTTTTGAAGCCTTTACCAAGGGATATCTTTCATGTGCGAAGGATGTTCTAAATGATTCGGAAAAACAGAATCTTGCTTTCTCGGCCATTTACATTACTTTGGAACAGGCTTTGAGATTTTTGATGGATTACATTGATGGAGACCTCTATTACAAAACTGCATACGCAGAGCATAATCTCGTAAGAACAAACGCTCAACTTGCACTTTTGAATGATATGAAGCGCAACTATTCTCTTATGCTAGATATAGTGGAAAAATATGTGTGATGAAAAATTTTTGATTCCGTTCAGGGACGGAATAAATGGTACGATTCAAAATGTGAAATGGGAACAGATATCGTGCATTAATTGGCCTGAGGAGTTCCCTTCAAAGGTTGATGCAAAGTTTCGGATGTGCCATAATGGAGATGTCTTACATATTGAGTACGTTGTTCAGGAGGGCTCATCTCTTGCTCTTTCCGACAAAGACAATGGTCCTGTATGGGAGGATTCCTGTGCGGAATTTTTCATTTCATTTTCCAATGGTAGATACTACAATCTTGAAGCAAATTGTATAGGAACCATTCTCCTTGCTTCTCGTCGTTCACGTACGGAAGATGTGGAGATGGCACCAGATGATATCCTTAAGCTTATTACAAGACGACCATCGCTTGAAAGAAAAACTTTTCAGCAGACTGCTCTGAAAGAATGGAATCTTTGTTTGGATATTCCAAAAGAAGCTTTTTTTAAGGATAAAATCACAACTTTCGAAGGCGTTGTTGCTCGAATGAATCTTTACAAATGCGCAGACCGTCTTACTGTTCCTCACTATCTTTCATGGAATCCAATTACTACGTTGCATCCCGATTTTCATCGTCCGGAATTTTTCCGGGATGTACTCTTTGATGTGTGCAAATAGTAGACTTGAGTTGAGCTATAGTGTTTTGTAGCCAGCTTTGATACTCTAGTGTGCTTTTTGATCAAGTTCCCATTGTGTTGGCTAATTGCGATTTTGTACATATCGCTCGGTTCTTTTTGCCATGGTGTGACTTTTACGTTTTTAAGACGCACCGAGAACTTCGTATTGCTAATCTTTTGATTTCTTGTAGTATAGCGAACGAACTATTCGCTTTTCGACTGGTGGAATCTATGACGACTGTGAAAAGTTTTTGTTCAAAATTTGTATATTTGTGAGGGAATGAAGACTTACTATGAGCAAATACGACATACCATTCATTAATGCCTGCATCAAGGCATTTGGCGTACGCTTCTCCATCTCAAGAGACAATGCGTATGAGTATCTTGCTAAGTATCACGGTATTTCTTTTCTAATAGAGTTATACGATGTAGAACATCTTCAGTCCATCCAGGATACTGTAGATGATTTGATTATTCTTTGCAAACGCAATGGCGGAAAGTTGTTTTGATTCTTTATCATGGATCTAACATTGACTTTGATACTATCAACATTAAGATAGACAACCATTTTAAGGATTTCGGGGAAGGCTTTTACCTTACGCCCGATGTTAACACGGCCAAACGCATGGCACTTAAGAAGGCGCGTCTTTTTGGCGGGAATGCTTCGTTGATTGAATATGAATTCAATGAGGATGCATTAAAAGATGAGAACCTCAACGTGAAAATCTTCCCTGAAAGAGCAACAGAAGAGTGGGCAGAATTTGTATATTCTAATAGAGACAAAAATAAAGACATTTCACTATGTCATGGTTATGATATAATCGTTGGTCCTATCGCAAACGATGGTGTAGCGTATCTGCTTGATAGATATCAGGAAGGAACAATTTTACTTAAAGAACTCACCACTGAACTTCAAGATAAGTATCTGGATCAGCAGTACTATTTCGGAAGCGACTTGTCTGTTATGTTCTTAAAAAAATCAAATCGGAGAAACTATGAGCAACTTGTCTAAATCTCAGATAAGAGAGTTCTTGATTTCAAAAAGGCTAGATGACTTGATTGAGTTTCTAATGACCGACTTGCACCTATCTTTGGAGGAGGCCATGGATAAGGTATATCGCTCACAAACCATCAAAAGACTTCAAGATCCTGAAGGAGAACTATATGTCCAAAGTTCTGCTTATATTCACGAACTCCTGCTTCAGGAAGTACTTTGAATAGAGACTTTTGGTGCTTATCTTGTTCAAAATCGATAGATGCAGGCGTGTGGCTTCAAGATGAAGGTCTATATCACAGAAGCCTTCATGGTACAAAATACCGAGTTGGGGTTTAACACCGTTGACATTTGCTTTTGCAAATCTGTTTTCTACATTACGATAATAAGGACTGCAAGTGTAAAGAGTTTTGTTTTTTTTGTTTGTTAAAAAAGTTCGTGTTTGCATTGGATGTTTGGCCACGAACAATCCAGTTATGTGACGTTTATGAATGTTGATTGGTGTTTTTAATTGTAGCACCATCTCTTTCGCTTCTTTTAACCATGGTCCGAAGAGTCCCTGATTGGGGACAAGCATGATAGGTGACTATATATTTCCCGGACGAAAGCTCCCTATAGTTATTCTTAAGGCTTAGTCTAAAGCGCTTCGCAGGTGGAAATAACGCCACCTTTTTTACGTAAGCGAAACTTGAGTCTGATAAGTGAAATAGGTTAGAACTTCGATTATTTGTTCTTAACAATCGACTCTATGTCGTGAATGAGCATGCGCACTGCAACAGAATTAAAGCCTCCTTCAGGAATTATTACATCTGCATACTTCTTGGAAGGTTCTACAAATTCTTCATGCATAGGTTTTACGGTCGATAGGTATTGGTTGATGACAGATTCCATAGTACGTCCTCTATCTTTTACATCACGTAGTATCCTTCTTGAAAGTCTAACATCAGCATCCGTATCTACATATACCTTAATATCCATCAAATCTCGTAGCTCTTTGTTTTCGTAGATAAGAATGCCGTCAATGATGATAACACGTGAAGGCTTTATCATTATTGTCTCTTCTGTACGATTGTGATCCTTGAATGAATATACAGGGCAATTAATAGGGACACCGCTTTTTAGCGCTTTTATGTGTTCAACCATCATTTGTGTATCGAATGCGGCTGGGTGGTCATAGTTTAACTTTGTACGCTCCTCGTAACTTAGATCGTTGTGAGCTTTGTAGTAATAGTCATGGCATATTGTTGCCACATCATCATCTTTGAATGCTTCTTGAAGTTTCTTAACTAATGTGCTCTTTCCTGAGCCTGTGCCGCCTGCGACACCTATGATCGTTACGTTTTCCATATAAAAAAGGAGGGAATATCTCCCTCCATATTGTTATGCGTCAATATTTGCGTAATGTGCGTTTTGCTCGATGAATTCTCGTCTTGGCTCAACGTCATCTCCCATAAGCATTGAAAATATGCGGTCCGCTTCAGCAGCATTCTCAATTGTTACCTGACGAAGAATTCTTGTCTGAGGATTCATGGTGGTTTCCCACAACTGTTTCTCGCTCATTTCACCAAGACCTTTGTAACGCTGAATGTGTGTGCCTTTGCCCATTTCCTGAGAAATCATATCACGCTCAGCATCTGTCCAACAATAGCGCTCGTTGTTTCCTTTCTTGAGTAGGTATAATGGTGGAGTTGCAATGTATACGTGACCGTTTTCTATGAGTTCCTTCATCTTGCGGAAGAAGAATGTCAGCATTAGCGTTGCAATGTGGGCACCATCGACATCGGCATCGGTCATGATGATAATCTTATCATAACGGAGCTTCTCAAGGTTGAGAGCCTTGCTGTCTTCAGCCGTTCCTATTGATACACCAAGAGCAATGAACATATTTTTAATTTCTTCATTGTCCCACATCTTGTGCTCCAAAGCCTTTTCCACATTGAGAATCTTTCCACGTAGTGGCATGATTGCCTGAAAATGACGGTCGCGTCCCTGCTTGGCAGTTCCACCTGCGGAGTCTCCCTCGACGAAGAAAATTTCAGCAATTGAGCGGTCCTTGCTAGAGCAGTCTGCTAGCTTGCCTGGCAATCCAGCTCCCGAAAGAGGGCTCTTGCGCTGCACTGCCTCACGTGCTTTTCTTGCTTCGTGGCGTGCAGTTGCTGCCAAAATGACCTTGTCAACAATAGCTTTAGCATTTTTAGGATTCTCCTCCAGATAGTTTGTCAACGCCTCGGACATTGCTGAATCAACAGCTCCGGCAACTTCATCGTTTCCAAGTTTTGTCTTTGTTTGTCCTTCGAACTGAGGCTCCTGCACCTTGACAGATATTACAGCTGTAAGTCCTTCGCGGAAGTCATCTCCGTTGATGTCGAACTTGAGCTTCTGAAGCATGCCACTCTCGTCGGCATATTTTTTCAGTGTGCGTGTCAATGCACGACGGAATCCCATCAAATGGGTTCCTCCTTCTATGGTGTTGATGTTGTTTACATATGAATGAACGTTTTCGGAGAAGGAGTTGTTGTACTGCATTGCAACCTCCACCGGAACTCCGTTCTTTTCAGCATCCAGATATATGATTGAATCAATAATCGGTACTCCTCGATTTTCATCCAGATATTCGACAAATTCCTTGAGACCTTCTTCAGAGAAGAATCTCTCCTGCTTTGCTTCTCCGTTCTCGTCTTTTTCTCTTAAATCTGTTATCGTAAGAGAAATTCCTTTGTTCAAAAAGGCTAGCTCACGAAGACGCGATGCAAGGATACTATAACTATATTCTGTCGTGTGTGTGAAAATCGAATTATCCGGTTTGAAAGTAATGATAGTTCCTCTATCGTCGCACTGGCCAACAACCTCGACTGAGGTTAAAGGAACACCTTTGCTATAGTTCTGCTTGTAGATTTTCCCGTCACGATGTATCTCAGCTGTAAGAGATGTGGAAAGTGCGTTGACGCAAGATACGCCGACACCATGCAAACCTCCTGAAACCTTGTAACTTCCCTTGTCAAACTTTCCTCCGGCATGTAATACGGTAAGGACAACCTCCAAGGCTGACTTTCCCTCCTTTTCATGCATGTCGACTGGAATTCCTCGTCCGTTATCTCTAACTGTAATTGAGTTATCTTCGTTTATTGTGACATAAATATCGTTGCAATAGCCTGCTAGTGCCTCATCTATAGAGTTGTCCACTACTTCGTATACAAGATGGTGAAGACCTCTTTCACCGATGTCTCCAATGTACATCGCTGGGCGTTTGCGCACAGCTTCGAGACCCTCCAACACCTGAATGTTGGAGGCTGAATAACTTTCAGCTCCTGTCTCTTTTAGAGTTTCATTTTCCTGACTCATTTTTGCTTAAAAAATCTTTGCTTTGACCTACAAATATAGCAAAAGATTTCATAAGAAACAATAAAAATGTTCCACCTGTACGGTTGAAAACCATCTAAATTTTGAGGCTCTGCTACAATAGCGGATTCTGAGTTTGGTCTCAAAGAGTAGCAGCCTAAATCATATCTTTCTTTTCAGACATCCGAAAAACTTACTAATATGCATTCCGTAGTTTTCACTACGGATTTTTTATAACACCAAATTAGATATTATAGATTGTTTTCTTTATCGTTGTTGTATTATAAAAGCGATATTAATATACAATAAACAACAAAGTGTCAAGAAAAGCGAAACCAATAGTATGTTCTAAAAGCGATATTTGCGATTGCAGGAACTTATGGAGGAGGTATCCTCCATCCGGATTGCAAAACGTGCTAAAATGGTTCTCATGTGCATTGAAGGCATACAGGTTAAGGACATA
>JAGHTK010000007.1 GCA_018065435.1 Candidatus Alistipes equi | reverse complement strand
CATATACACCCACCCGAATGCGGGCTCAAAACAGAAATCGGCTAAAGAAGCCTGAAAATAGGGCCATCGTACCGCATGTTGCATCAAAACAAGCACAATACATAGCCATCGAAGCGATGTTATCCGTTCGGACATCTGATTACTTATCATAGTTGCAAAATTAACAAAAATCGAGTCTTTATTTTTTACTTGCCAAATTCGGCAAAAAAAACAAAACTCAAACTGTTTATCAAACTGACATGGGTATGGAATGCTTTCGATTATGTTTCCAAAAAAGTAGTATCTTCGTGTCACAAACATTCGGCATAGCCGCTCGGCTCAAATTCTTTTTCCCGAGATTCTTGCGTTTGATAGCACTCAGATACTGCTTGCGTGATATCGATAGGTTCGTGGCTTTTTTAGTTTTATCCTTTCGCATATCACGTCTATGAGTTCCTCAGCTTTCTTTGCGGCTGTCGTTGTGAAGGTCCGTCTGTCGGATATTTGATATCTGCTACACAGGCAGTTGCATCAAGCAGCATGTCGCCCTTATGTCCGTCTTCGTCAAGTTTTACGCAATCTTCGCGCTGGTCTGCTGGTGCTTATCTTTTTGTTTGACTTTCAGTATTCACATATTGAGAACTATTTCCAGACCCAGAACGATTCTCAGAGTCTGTATCGTCTGATTCTTTTGCTGCATTTTTCTTAGCCTCCTCTTTAAGCTGGCGTGTCGAATCTTCCAAAAGAAATGTAAACTCGTTGAACTTCTCAACATCGTCGTTTGCGAATATGGACAAACAATGATGGATCGAAAACATGTTGTACGTGTAGCCTGAAAGACCAAGAAAGTACTGCATGTAGATATTATCCTTGATCATTTCTATCGTATCTTTGTCGGAGAACTTCGATGTGCTTGATGAACAGGGCACCTATCATCAACCGAGGATTCTAAAGCACATGTTCCCTTCTTGGAAGACATCTTTTCGCAATATACCGCAACGAGTTTATCCCGGTATCTCGAGCATATACTACCCAACGATTCGATGGGTTAAGGTTCATTTCAAATGGTGTCTCGAATCCTTCAAGAGTCAGTTGATTTTGGCTGTCGTATTTAATCATAGATGCAAGGTTTTCTACACAAAAAGCATTTATTTTGCACTTCATCAAGAAATAACGCCACCAAATTGTTGATTTTTAAATATTTAATAATATTCAGTAAACCCTAATTAAGAATCGATTTGACAAATGGGTGGTTTGATAGAAGAAAATTTCTTATTTTGCATTAGATTTGAGAACTATGTTTAGCGAGCAACTTCTGTTCAAATTGACTGTTGTACTCAAGATGTTTAGTGTAAAACTTAAAAACCAAACCTTATAAAATGTCTTGCGGACTATATTAAACTCAAGATGTTTAGTGTAAAACTTAAAAACCAAACCTAATGACCACACTTGACTACATTGTAATTGTAATCTACTTTATTGGTTTGCTTGCCGTTAGCTTTATTGTGGGCAGAAGAATCAAAAGCTCGGAGGATATGTTCATAGCAGGACGAAATTCTTCATGGTGGCTTTCTGGTATTTCATCCTACATGACGCTATTCAGCGCTGGAACTTTTGTTATCTGGGCTGGTGTTGCCTACAAGTCAGGTATTGTAGCTGTTGTTATATCGATGAGCCTAGGATTAGCTTCGCTTTTTGTTGCAAAATGGATATCGGGATATTGGCGTCGTTTGAGTATCAAGTCGCCCGGAGAGTATCTGGAGGTCCGTTTCGGGCGCGGGTGTCTGCAGTTCTATACCATTGCCGGTATGCTTGGTAAGGTTGTAACTTCAGCCGTTGCCCTTTATGCAATATCTATTATGCTTTACACGCTGTCTAATGGCAAATTAAACCTGTTTTTAATAATTCTTGCATTGGGCCTGATAACGGCAATATATACGATGGCCGGAGGCTTTCTTGCTGTTCTTATGACGGATGTTGTACAATTTGGAGTCCTTTTTGTGATGATTGTCCTGATGATTCCGCTTTCATTCCATGAAGTTGGAGGTGTTTCGACATTCGTAGAAAAGGCTTCAGCAATTCCGGGATATTTTTCAGGAACATCCGAAACGTTTACTCTTTTCTGGCTTGTATTATGGGTACTTTTGAATGCTGCTATGATTGGTGGTGATTGGCCTTATGTACAGCGCTATGTAAGTGTTCCTACGGTAAAAGACGCCAAAAAGAGTACTTATCTTATTGGAATTCTCTTCTTGCTTACTCCTATAATATTTTATCTTCCTGCAATGGTCTATAGAGTGCTTGTTCCGGGACCGGGTATGGATGTGGATGCGGTTGCAATGAATGCTATAGGTGAAGGCGCATATATGAATATGAGTAGCAAAGTCCTTATGACAGGAATGGTTGGCATGATGATGGCAGCCATGCTTTCGGCTACACTTTCGCTTATATCTGGCGCTATTAACGTATTTGCCAATGTATTCACATTGGAAATATGGGGAGGAATGAAGAAAAACCGCAATGCTTCGGAAGCGAAGCGTATACGAGTTGGCCGTATCTTTACACTTATTTTAGGTCTTGCCATAACTGGCTTTGCAATGCTCATTCCATTTGCTGGAGGAGCCGAAAAGGTGATTGTCACTATTCTTACGGTGGTAATCTGTCCTTTATACATTCCTTCAATTTGGGGCCTTTTCAGTCGTCGTCTTACAGCCAAACATCTCATTACAGCAATGGCTGTAACGTGGATTATCGGTTTTGGAGCAAAATTCCTTGTTCCTGCTGAAATTCTGAATCCAAGTCTTGTGGAGTCCCTGTGTGGATTTATTGTACCGGTAGTTTTGCTTGCTTGTATGGAGATATCCTCTGCTAAAAAAGGTTCTTCGTGTGAGGGCTATGAAAAACTTAGTGCCATGGTTGATCCTAATTCCGAAATCGAACCGGGACCCGAGATGCAAAAGGCTGTCAAGTCCTTCTCTTTTATGGCATGCAATTTCTTTGCAATAACTGTGGTAGCAATTGCACTTCTGCTTTTGGCATTGCTCGCAGTTCACGATCCGAAAACAATGGCAGTAAAGGGAATAGTTGTAAAATTCGTAATAGGAATCTTTATTCTTATTGCTGCGTATGTTTCTTACAGAATAATTGATCACAGAAAAAATAGATAGGTTAAATACCTGAATTTTAATTTCAAACAATCATGAGTGTAGATGAAGTATTAATGAGAGGGCGTTTCTCCCCGCTGAAGAATGTGTTGAGCTATGATGTGTTCAATACTGGTTTCAACGGCTGGATGAGCCTTATGCCCAACTTTACGGAATATCCTGATTTCGATGTTCCAAAGACTTTAATTTGCAAAGACCAGTATCCACCGGCAATGTTGTCATCCGCCACGTATCGTTATCCTGGTACACATGGAGCCATGTCCGGCACTTTTTCACTCAAACTCTCGACAAAGCCGGTCCACAATCCATATTGTGAGCCTCCGAAGACGGGAAGCCTTGGTCATGGTCTAAAACGTATGGCTTTTTGGCGTCCTGGATGCCGCTATCTGCAGATAGAAAGCTGGTTTTCTCATACAGCCGAACAAGACTGTATGGATCCGAACGACCGCCCTCAACCAGGCCTTCACGAGAACTCAATCCGTGCTTTCGGATGGGGATTCGACATTCAGAGAAATGGCATGCGTACTTTCTGTGGAATGAGATACCTTAATGCTGTTGATGGTGAGATGAAGCAGAAGTGGCAGTATATGTATCCTACGCCAGGAACTGACAAGGATTGGGCTTATGGATTGGAAGGTGAGTGGTGCAAGAGAGGTATCGATGCATTCTGGTTCGGTAAGCGCTACCAGGATGGTCATACGGATGGTTTCCAGTGGCTTCCTGATGGTGATCAGCGCCTATGCTACAATGAAACTGACGATAAACTCAATTGGCAGTACGTCAGAATGAAGATTGATGTTGAGAATAACGAATATGTCGAGTTCCAGTGCCAGGACAAGGTATGGGATATGAGAGGTATTCCAACATTCTCACGCGAGGCATACGGACGAATTGACTACCTGCTCAATCCTACAATTTGGGTTGAAGGAGGTGCAGACCGCAGTGTATTCCTCTATTTGGATTCAGTATTAATTTCAATGGAGTAGTAGGGTTATGAAAAATTTCAATGCATCACATTTGCAAGTCAAGAAATGCATTAAGGAAGCGTTTCAGACATTCCCATATGAAGTGGGCTGGGCGGATGAAGTAATATTTTTCTTTACAATAGAACACATTACTGAAGGAAACCCTGTTTTTACGGCAAAAGTTCAGCTTTCTCCTGACGGAGTACGTTGGGGTGATGATGGTGAAACTCCTGTAGCTAAGCTCAGCGGCGAGGGTGTTCACATCATTAAGGTTGCTCCAAACTTTGGCAACTATATTCGTCTTTCGGTTGAAACCACCGGAGGAGAAGCCATGCTATGTGTGTCGATTCACTGTAAGGGATAGAAATTAACTTTTAATATGTGGGTTCTCTTTTCTGATGTCTTTCAGGTGGGAGAACCCGTTTTTGTTTGAGCTTTCATTTGACCTTTAGTCAAAGCAATGCGTACTATGAAAAGAGAGTTTGTTATAGGATTGGATTTCGGTACGGATTCCGTACGTGCGGTATTTGTTAATGCTCAAAACGGAGAAATTACCGCAGAAAGCGTTTGTGAATATCCAAGATGGGCAGAAAGGAAGTACTGTAATGAGGCGAAAGATGAGTTTCGTCACCATCCACTAGATTATATCGAAAGCCTGAAAAGGGTAATTCACGAAGTGCTGGATTCAAATCCTGGTTCGAAAGAATTGGTCCGAGGAATTGCTGTTGATGCTACAGGCTCGACTCCTTGTCTTGTCAATAGTGAACTTACGCCACTATCGCTTCTTTCGAAGTATGAAAATAATCCGGATGCCATGTTTATCCTATGGAAAGATCATTCAGCTGCAAGGGAGGCAGAAGAGATTACAGCCCATGCCGAGGGGTGTCTTGATTGCGTTAGCGGATGTTGCGGACCGGAATTCTATTGGCCTAAACTTTTGCATGTGTTGCGTCACAGTCCACAACTTAAGGACGATGCGTACTCTTTTTTAGATCTTTGTACCTGGCTTTCGAATATGCTTACGGGCAACCATGATCCGAACAAGGTAAAGCATGCACAAAGTGTTGTTGCTTCGAAATTCTTCGAAGATCCGATTCTAAGAAAGCTTCCTTCGAAGGAATGGTTCGCGGCAATCGATCGGTGTTGGTTGGATGTTGTAAGTAATATCAATCCAAAGGGGGATAATGGTGATGAACCATATGGAACAATATCCAAAGAATTTGCAAAAGAATTCAATATTGCGGAAGATGTCGTTATCGCCGTAGGAATGCTTGATGGCTTTGCGGGAGCCGTGGGTGCTGGCATTTCGGAGAATATGCCCGTAATGACACTTGGTACATCCTCCGGATACTTTACTGTTTCTAAGCATGCCGTTAGGGTAAAGGGCGCTTTTTCTCAAGGTGTAGGACAGATTCTGCCTGGAATGTTCAGTGTCGAAATGGGTCTGTCGGCTTTTGGGGATGCGTATGCATGGCTTGCTCAACTTCTTGCTTATCCGCTTAAACTAAAAGGAATTTCTTATTCAAAGGGTGAGATTCTTTCGGCTCTAGGACGCGATGCCGAAAATATTGAATGGTCACTTAATCTTCCGTATGCCACGGATTATTTCAATGGTCGACGCTCTCCGGATCAGAATCCCGCGCTGCGTGCTTCGATTATGGGACTTCGTCTTTCTAGTTCTGCTCCGGAAATCTATAGAGCTCTTGTCGAAGCTACATGTTTCGCAACACGTGCCATTATTGAACGCATGAATGAATATATGGAAAAGCCTAAGGAAGTTATGTGCATTGGAGGTATATCGCACAAATCACCATTCGTGATGCAAATGATGGCAGACGTAACGGGTGTCAGAATGAATGTACTACAAAGTACCCAAAGTACAGCGTTGGGCGCTGCGATGTGTGCTGCCACGGCCTGTGGAATACATCCTGATATTTATGCTGCACAAAAGGCTATGGGAGCCGCAATAAGTGCAACATATGAACCAGATGCATCCCATAAGGAGATAATTGATGCGAGGTATCAAAAATATCTTGCGGGATGATATCTTTTTAGGTGCTTAATCCCAAGGAAATATTTTTTAGAATAAGGTGCTTTTCTTTTTTTTAGAGAGCACCTTTTTGATTGTTAAGGCAGGCTAGTTGATGTATTGGTCGATTGCTTTGATAGTCTTTTGAATTGCCTCTTTTGTACTGGAGGAATCGTGTGTTACATTCATGTGATATAGTTCACGAAGTAATTGCTTGCCCTCATTTGTACTTGTCATAGCGTTCCATAGTTGTACGGCTGTAATATCCTCTTGGGAAATAGCATGTTTAGCCTTACCAACAAGTGCATCATCCAAATATTTTCTCTTCTGTTCAAGATATAACGATATGACTTTCATTTCATCCTTGATTGCACCATACGTGTGGATGATATCCAAAGACAGATTAAAATCCTTGATTTTTGTGAAAAGACTAGAATTTTTCAATAACTCAAGAGCTTCTTCAGAATGCGTTATCTCATAGACAATAAAAGGAACGTAACAGTGCATCATCATAGAATCCTTAGGGGCATCGTTGTAATGTCCTTCGTATCTTATAAGAAATTTTCCTGCCTGGGAAAACATATTCATTACAGAATCCGAAAGTTCAATGTAGGACATATTGTCTAAAAGCTCGTTCTTTACAAGAAGAAGGCTGCTTTTGACCTCTTTACGTTCGGCAATGCTATTGATTAGGCCTTGTCCTGCGAATGTGATTATAATACCAAGACATACGGCTATAAAGTTAAGAATGTGATTTGTCCACTCGATTTGTCCCTTTCCAATAAGTCTTTTCATACTTCTCAAAATTTTGAATATTCAAAATTGTAACAGCTTGAGGCATACGTTAAGGACTTATAGTCCTTTAAGCAAAATAATTCGAAATCCAAACTTAAGTATTTTTTTCTTTTTTATTCAAGATATAATGGACGATTTTTTTATTCTAATGGCAATATATAGGTAAATAGGTTAATATCAACAAGAAGGAACGCTGTTATTCTTTAAAGAATAACAACATGCTTTTTTAGTGTTTCCATAGTTGTTAAATCTTTATATTTTTGTGGTGGAATTTAATGGGATATAATAGGACGTTTTTATTTTGAACAATCAAGATAGTGATTCGAACGAACGAAATTTAGGTTAAGCAGTAGTTTGAATCGCTTAAAAAACTGAGTCCACTTTAAAAAGTCCAAAGCCCTAAATTGCGGATTGATTTTCTTGGGATAGAAATATTACAGAAAGTGTAAAAAAATGAACGATAGTCAAGAATA
>JAGHTK010000046.1 GCA_018065435.1 Candidatus Alistipes equi | reverse complement strand
TTGTACATCATATCCGTCTTGTCAACATACAACTTCCCCTGTTCCCTTATCTTCTGGAACTGATCAGTATCTACTGGGTATAGGAATTCACTCATTTTTATCTGTTCTTAATGTAGATTGTTTTACTTGCAACCGCTTTTGTGATAGCATTGCAATAATACATATTTTTTTGCAATTCTTAGTCATTTTCAAGAAGTTTTCTGAGCTATTTCGGTGCTGTCCATGAAAAACTACCCACTAAGTTATAGTATCAGAGAAGTAGCAAAGATTTTCGTTTTTATTAATACCTGTTTTTATATGATTTAGTATGACGGAAGTTTTACGTGTGTCTTGTTTTAGTTTTGAATTCCAATCATTTCTACGTGCTCTTTAAAAGTGATTGAAAGTTATAGTAGTGAACGAATTCGTTATTACTTCTATAGGTACTTGACACTTATCTAAAATGCTAAAAAGCCAAGACATCAACTTTGCATCATGGATTCCAACGTGATAAATATAAGAAGAGGCTCATACCACTTCTCGAATATGAACCTCTCTTATAAAATTTCAAAAAACTATTCAGCAGGAGTTGCAACCTTTTTCCAACCAAGGATAATCATAATGTATGCAACAAGAATGATAATTTTACCTACGATTCCTATCAAAGGAATGATTGCCAAAACAGCGCCAACTACTCCCAGAATAAGTGCTAACGAAAGTGTTTTCATACCGCAAGCATTCGGGAAAGTCTCAGATTTTTTAAGTGAATTGTATGCAAGGAGCATAAGTACAAATGCTACAACCATAGCAATAGGGCCTAAAAACAATGATCCTATAGCAGGAATATACACAAGCATCTTTGCTAAAAGGAAAATACAGACACCATTTGAAAGTTTATTTAATGCGGCTGCATCTTGCTCGGATGCAAGCAGTGCAAGATCCTTAACACGCATATAAAATGCAACAAAACCCGCGATAAGAAGCACGCTTGCAATGTCTGCAATCCATCCACAAAGTGGAATTATTCCAAAGAGTGAAGCGACGACTCCAGCCACGCTATAAAGCAAAACATTCTTGTAAATAGCCGCAGTAGTGCGGTTCCATTGAAGTAATTTTTCTTCCATAAAACAATAATTTAAGAGTTAGTAAATGATGTTCAATAATTCTTGTATAAAAATAATGGCTCAACCTGTTTTATTCTAAAGCAAAGCCTATCGACACGAACGTCAATATTCCACGTATAGACTCTTTCCAATACATTTTTGTATGGCCACCATCACGCACACGTAGCTCGGCCATAATATCATTCTTTCTCAAGAACATATACACCCCGTAACTACCATCCAAAAGGGAATCTCCATCAGCGCAGTCCAGATACCATCTTGTACCCTTTAGTTTATCAATCTGTGACTTTTCCATCTTTGGTAGATTGTCCACAAAATCATTTGGAGCAATACTATTCGCATAGTGAATCTTTCTTTCCGTATCCGGTTTACCATGCAGACGACCACCCATAGTACAAACAGAAGAAAAATACTCAGGATAGAATAGTCCGAAAAGAAACGCTCCGTGACCTCCCATGGACTGCCCTGTGATTGCCCTATGACGTTTATCCGCATAAATAGGGAACTGTTTTTCCACATGTGGAATGAGTTCTTCTATAAAAAAGTTCTCATAGTTCCATCCCTTTCTGTTATCATACCCGACATTCCATCCACTTTTCTTTTCACCCTCGCCTGCAGCATCAGGCATTACAATGAACATAGGAAGTGAAAAGCCCGACTTTGACATCTCATCCGCTATATCGCGTATTCCGTACGATGGCCACGACTCGCACGATCCTCCAAGACCATGCAAAAGATATAGTACCGGATATTTCTTCGAGGATGAAGCATCGTATCCATCCGGAATATATACATTGTACTGTTTCTCTACGCCCAAGACCTTGCTTTGAATCGTAAATTTCTCAATTTTTCCTTTAGCTAAGACCATTCCCGCAAGCAGAACAAAGGTCAAAAACAAAGCTTTTCGTTTCATATTTATCTTAAAATTAGCAATAATTCAAACGCTTTTGCTAAATTAGTAAAAAATTTGGGTGGTATTTACATATTTTTTCAAAAATGAAACAATTCAAACTTGGACTTTTACCTAAGGTAATAATTGCAATATTTGTAGGGACAATATGCGGAAAGTTTTTTCCGGAAAGTGTCATAAAAGCATGTGTAACATTTTCGGGCCTATTTTCTGAATTGCTTGCCTTCATCGTACCAATTCTTATCATATCACTAGTAGGTGCCGCTATTGCAGACACAAGAAGTAATGCTGGGAAAATGCTTATATACACGATTTTACTTGCATGGTCTTCCACTGTGCTTTGTGGCATTTTCGGATACAACATCGCAGACTTTCTCATACCGAAAATTGCGAATCAGGTAACAAACGTCGTTTCGAACGAAAGCGTGGAACCTTTTTTCAGTATCAAGTTTCCTCCGATAATGGACACGATGTCTGCCCTTGTTCTTTCGTTCATTTTGGGTATTGGAATTTTGAGCAAAGCGACCAAAGTGATTCATGGCTTTTTACAGGAATTACGCGAAATTGTCCTGATGGTACTTGATAAGTGTATCATTCCACTTTTGCCACTATCTGTATTTTGTACCTTTTCGAAGATGTCTTTTCTTGGTACGGCATCAAAACTGATTGCAGACTTTTTGCCTGTAATGGGGCTCTGTATTGCACTTACAATCACTTGGATTATTGTTCTCTACCTCATTGCAGGTGCCATATCAAAACGCAATCCTTTCAAACTTCTTAAAACAATGCTGCCGGCATATCTTACGGCACTTGCTACATCCTCTTCCGCTGCAACACTTCCAGTCACACTACGTCAAGCACATAAGTTAAATCTCGCGCCTGAGGTTGTCGACTTTACCATACCAATCTGTGCAAACATTCATCTTTCCGGAGGAATGATTGACGTGATATCCCTAACGGTTGGAGTATTGTTCATGACAGGGGGCAATTATGAGTTATCTAATTTTTTAAACTTCATCTTCATGATGTCCTTTACAGCCGTTGCCGCACCTGGTATTCCTGGAGGTGTGATAATGATAGCGCAGGGGCTTTTGGTATCTGCCCTAGGCTTTACACCTGAACAGATTTCACTAATCATAGCACTTTACATATCTATCGATGCATTCGGAACGGCTGGAAATGTTACAGGGGATGGAGCCCTGAGTGTCATTGTTGACAATCTGCTTAAGAAGAAGGCCGTCGAAAAGGATTCAATTGAACGGCCATAGAATAGATGTACTTTTTGCAAAGGGTGTTCCTCTAAAATCTTTCGTTTTAGACGAATAGTTTTCAATTCCACAAAAGCATAATAAAAGCGGACCTAAATCCGCTTTTTCTCGTTGTATAAATCAACTTTTCTACTTTTTCTGGTTTTTCGCATAGGAAAGAGCTTCACCCCAAACACGCAAGTAGTTACCACCCCATATTTTCGAAATATCACCTTCACTATATCCGCGTGAAAGAAGTTCCATCGTAAGATTCACGGCATCGTTTGCGCCAAAGAAATCCTGACCGCCTCCACCTCCGCACATATCTGTACCAACACCAACGTGGTCTATACCCAATAGCTTGACGCAGTAATCTATATGATCTGCCATCACACCTACGTCTATTATACGATTCTGTCTCGAGCCCATAAAAGAAGCAAGAAGATAGATTTGGACTACACCCCCATTTTTCTTTATTGCAAGAAGTTCTTCATCACGAAGATTACGATAATGGTTATAAAGTGAGGCCACACCAGAATGGGTGCATACAACAGGCGCTTGGCTAAGTTTGCATACCTCCATGACTGTTCCCGGGGATGTGTGAGAAAGATCTATCAGAATGCCGCAACGATTCATTTCACGTACCACATCCTTACCGAACGAAGTAAGGCCTAAGGTCTGATAAACTGTCTTCGAAGAAGAATAACAAACATTATTATTTTTCATATGACACAACGTCATATATGTTACTCCATGCTGGGCAAGTTTTTCAATATTTTCTAGTTTACCACCAATACCATATGCATTTTCAACGCACAAAAGGGCAGCTATACGACCTTCGTTGTGAATGCGATATACATCTTGGGGATTGCGTGCCAAATCACATTCTTTAGGACAAGCAGCGATTTCCTGCTCCAACTGTTCAAGTACATCAAAGCACTTCTTTTGAGCTGTAAGAAGCCCCTGCTGGTCAAGTTCGCGTTGCTTTATAAAATCGACCAAACAAACCGTATTCATATGACCTTCCTGCATCTTCTGCACGGAAAACTGAGAGAAACGAGATTTTTTTATAAATGAGACTCCATGATCATAATTTTCAGGTAGATCACAATGGCTATCAAGCACTACGATGCGGTCCATCAGATGTTTTGCTCTTTTGAAAAGTATAGCCCTTTTCATAAATTCCTTCACATCGGTATATGAGGCACGGGAACGACGCAGACTCTTTGCAATAACATCGAGAAGTTCCGAATGACCAAATATAGGTACATTCTGTTCTAAAAGTGCTCTAAGAAGATGCGCATTGGATGAAGCTGAACTATTTTCATCCACAACAAAGCCATCAACCGAAAAGGCAAGTTCTCGGAGTTGTGCGTAGTCTTGTCCCTCGATTGGCATTAACGCCGCTATACCGCCAAGTGCCACAATCTGTTCGATGCTCGAAAGGGCCTCATTGGAAGGAAGGACACCTATCATAGGACGTATAACACGTGAGGGCGAAAGTAAGGAATCCGCCTCTGAGAAATACTTGTCAAGGCTTTCTGGATAGTTAATTTTTTGAGCAGAGATAGTATCTTGCAAAGAAAGCATAACTGCCAATGCAGCTACAAAGAGTGAAAATTTTCTTTTCATTTTTAGTTTGGAAGATCCGTTTTTAGGAATTTGACAACTCGAAATTACAAAAATTAAAGGAGAATTATATCGTTGCAACTTTGTTATCTCCTTTTTTGTGAGGAACGTTCCAAATCAAGATAAATAAAACACCAGTCAAAGGGCGTAAGATTCTTTATTACAACTAGGCTCCAAGCACAAAAAAAACAAACAGGCCTCACTATCAAAGGAAGCCTGTATAAATGGAATCAAATACTTACGTTAGAAAGGAAAGCGTAAACCGCCAATGAGTACACTCTGCAGTCCAATTCCGCATTCCACAAAACCGAATACATGGTTTTTACCAAATTCAACACCAATTGGCGTCATCTGAAAGGCCATCTTTAGTTTTTTTAGAGAACCGTTCACAAATGCTGGGGAGATACCGAACCCCAACTTTGAGTAACAATTTATTCAACTTTAGCATTTGAATTTTTAGCGATAATCACATTTATCAGATATTAGACTACTGCTTTGTTATGATATTTTTCATAGCAACTAAAGCCTATTAAATTCACTCAACGAAACTTGAGTTTTAGCCTATTCAATCAAGGTTTCCATCTGTTGATTCTTCGATAGATTTAAGTATATTTGTAAGGAAACTTACATAACAAAAACCAATTATGACAAAAAAATCCATCTTTACTTTCTTTCTGACTGCTCTGTCAGTTATGGCACTTTCAGCCCAGCCTAAGCCAGGTTCGTTCAAACAAACATGGGAGAAAGGACCTAAATGGCTCCACAATGCAGTTATTTACCAAATTTACCCATCCTCATACAAAGATTCTGACGGAAACGGAATAGGCGATTTGCCTGGTGTAATTTCAAAACTTGATTACATAAAAAGTCTCGGTGTTACAGCAATATGGTTCAACCCAGTATTCCATTCCGCATGGGTTGACGGAGGTTATGATATTATTGACTTCTACAAAATCGATCCTCGTTTTGGAACGAATAGCGACTTGGTGACGCTCGTCAATGAAGCACACAAACGTGGTATCAAAGTGCTTTTGGATTTGGTGGCAGGACACACCTCAAACCTTCACCCATGGTTCAAGCAGTCCGAGCAGCAAGATCCGAACCTTCAATACTCGCATTACTACATTTGGAGCAATGAATTGGCTCCAAAGGATCAAGCCTTGCTCGATGAGATGCTCAAAGATCCGAACTATATGCAAAGTACTGTAGGAAAATGGATGAAAAGCGATGCACCACGTGCGAAGTATTACATGAAAAACTTCTACGCTTGTCAACCTGCACTCAACTACGGATACGCAAATCCTGACCCAAATCATCCGTGGGAAGAGCCAGTTGACGCCCCAGGCCCAAGAGCTGTCCGTCAGGAGTTAAAGGACATCCTTGACTTTTGGTATTCCAAGGGAGTGGATGGCTTCCGTGTCGACATGGCCGCAAGTCTTGTAAAGAACGACAAAGACAAGCAGGCAATCATGTCCCTATGGAGAGAAATTCGCGAATGGATGGACCGTACACATCCAGAAAGAGTTTTGGTTGCTGAATGGGGAAAACCTGAATACTGCCTCGCGAGCGGTTTCAACATTGATATGGATCTGAACGGAGCAAGAGCTAGGAATCGTCAGATGTATTATGATAAAAAACATCAAGCTGAAGGCGGTACATACTTTGCACTGGATGGTTTCCAGCCGTCAGTTAAGGATTTGTACGGCAATCCATGGCCTGAAAACAAGATAGATAGAAAAGAAACTGCTGAAAGCGTATTGAATAAGTACTATGACAACTTCTCAAGAGCACTTGAAAGGACTAAAGATTGGGGATATTTTGCAACTATTTCTGGGAACCATGACCATCTACGTCTAAATACAGGTTCCAGAAACACTCCAGAGCAACTCAAGGTTATGCTTACGTTTGTTCTTTCGATGCCTCTACCTATTCTTTATTATGGTGATGAAATTGGAATGAAGTCTTTGGTGGCTTTGCCTTCAGTTGAGGGTTCAAACCATAATGGTAAGGAGCGCTCCGGTGGTCGTACTCCAATGCAATGGGACAGTAGCAAAAATGCTGGATTCTCTACAGCACCTGAAGAGAAGCTCTATTTGCCAGTATGCCCTGAATGGACACCTGTATACAACTACCTTGATTACCTTGAGTGGAAGAAGAATGGTTGTAAGAATCCTACATCAAAAGGTTATATCACAGTTGAATCTCAGAAAGACGATCCGCAGTCTCTGCTTAACTATACAAAAGAACTAATTCGAGTTCACACTACTATAGATGCACTAGGAGCTGATGGAAAATGGGAGCCTATTAGAACTTCTGGACAGCCTTATCCTATGGTCTACCTGCGTAGCGACGACAAAGAGACATACCTTGTTGCAATGAACCCTACCAAAGACAAGCTAAAACTTGCACTTGGCAATCGTGCCGAAAAGAGTCTAGCATCGAAGAAGGGTCTTCTAACACCATTAGTAGGTTGTGGCAAAACATCATACACGCTAACCAAGAAGGGAGACGTATTGGATATGGGTCCTGTATCAGCTGTAATTGTTAGAATTAAGTAGCTGTATTCTACAACTAAAAAGTACAAAAGACGGGAGTAGGGTTTCTACTCCTGTTTTTTAATATATCAAAAAAGTTACCCAAGGGAGGTGCTTGATTGTAAGGCTATTTTTCGACAGTTGATGACTTGTACAGAGTTTTCACTATATTTGCACCATAGAGTGACATTAAATTTTTCAGAAAAATCTTAAAGAAAACTTGAGAATATTATGAACGTAAAACGTTTACTACTATCAATCACACTGATTCTTTCTTTTGCGACCCTTCTTGCACAGAATACCGTTACGCTTCCTACGGATGACGACATATTTATCACAGGCAAGCAGAAAAAATCAAATAAAAGCATCAACACACTTCCTAAAGATGATGATGTATTCAATGTATCGAACAAGAAAAATACTCAGAATGACCGTAGAATATGGTATGAGGGCGAATACAATATAGGTTATGGTCTAAGTGGCCGTGCTACATTTGAAGGAACAAAATTCGGCGACATGAAAATGAATCGTTTCATTGTTGAAACCGTTCAGGGTGTTCGTATTACGCCTTACGCTTTTGTCGGTGGTGGTGTCTCGCTTCAGTACGCCTATAGAGATTGGGTTGAATGGGATAACAAAATGGTGATGCTTCCTATATTTGCAAACGTAAAGGGACTTTATCCCGTGTCAGAATCGTTTGAGCCATATGTAAGTCTGCGTTTGGGATACAACGTAGGTCTTGGCAAGGGGGATAGTTTTGCCAATGGTCTATATGCATCGTTTGCCTTAGGTTTTCACGCCGGAAATCATTTCAACTTCAATTTCGGTTGGGAGCAAGTCCGCTATAAATATAGAGATGAAATTACTTTAATACCTACTACGGTTCGTGCAGGCTCATTGTTTTTCAAATTAGGTCTTCGATTCTAAAAAAACCGAACCAAAAACTCTATAGGGCTTCAAATTGGAAGCCTTTTTTTATCCTTATATTTGAAAGAGTAGTTGCTTTTGTATTGCATCTTTTTTTCGACGTTTTACATTTCAAAACGTACAAAAAAGAAGATTTGTCCTGCCATTTTTGTATCTTAGCGACCAATATAGAAAATCCTTACGTATGAGCAGAAAAAAAGGGCCACTTCCCCTTATTGAGTCTCTTTTCATAGAAGATTATGCCGCCGAAGGAAAGGCCTTGGGGCATCATGAGGGAATTGTTATTTTTGTTGGAGGTGCCGTACCTGGCGATATAGTTACGGTTCAAATAACAAAGCAACACCGTCGTTTCATGGAAGGTCGCATTGTGGCTTTCATTAAAAAGTCGGAGTGTAGAGTTGAACCGAAATGTCCGCATTTTGGCGTATGTGGTGGGTGTAAATGGCAGAATCTACCCTACCAAAAGCAACTTGAATACAAGACAAAACAGGTCGAAGATCAACTAATACGAATAGGCAAACTCTCAGTACCAGAGATTACGCCTTGTATCGGTTCCCAAGATACGTATTGGTATCGTAACAAGTTGGAATACTCCTTTTCGAGCAAGCGTTGGCTTACATATGAACAAATCCAACAGCAAGAAGAAATCGTCCCTCAACCGGCCCTTGGTTTTCATGTACCCAACGTATTTGACAAGGCCTTGGACATATCTATCTGCTATCTTCAAAGAGAGCCATCCAATGCTATAAGGGATTTTATACGCAACTATACCATAGACAACGGATTTTCTTTTTATGACACACGCTCCCACGAGGGACTCATGCGAGGCATCATCATCCGCACATCAAGCACAGGGGAGGTAATGCTAAGCGTTGTGTTTGGTTATGAGCATACGCAACACATTTCAATGCTTATGAACGCGCTGAAGGAAAAATTCCCCGAGATAACTTCACTTTATTACTTCATAAACGAAAAGTGGAACGATTCTCTTGCGGACCAGACTCCCGTTCTATTCTATGGCAAAGAGTATATGGAGGAAAAAATGGAAGATCTCTCTTTCAAAATTTCTCCGAAATCATTTTATCAAACGAACTCAAAGCAGGCGCTAAGGCTTTACACAGAGGCGCGTACGATGGCTGAACTAAGGCCTACGGACACGCTCTACGATCTTTATACAGGAACTGGTTCGATTGCAAACTTCTGCGCTCGCTTTTGCAACAAGGTCATTGGCATCGAATATGTCGAAGATGCAATCAAAGATGCAAAATTAAATTCTCAAGCAAACTCTATTACAAATACGGAGTTCTTTGCAGGTGACATGAAAAAGGTTCTCAATAAAGAGTTTATCCAACAACACGGAAAAGCTGATGTAATGATTGTAGATCCACCACGCGCCGGCATGGACCGAGATGTTGTAGATGTCATAATGGAAGCTTCTCCTGAAAGGATTGTATATGTAAGTTGCAACCCTGCAACACAGGCACGTGATTTGGCACTTATGGCTTCAAAATACGATATCATCAAAGTGCAGCCGGTGGACATGTTCCCGCACACACAACATGTCGAAAACATTGTAAAACTTCAACTGAAAAACACGAACATATGATAAGCGTAGAAAGGTTTGAATTCAATCCAATATGGGAAAATACCTTTTTGGTGTGGGATGAAACGAAAGAGTGTATTATCATAGATGCAGGAAATTCAACGGATGAAGAAAACAGGTGCTTATGCGACTTTATTAAAAGTCACGAACTAAAGCCCGTAGCACTTCTTACGACACATGGTCACTGCGATCACACGGCAGGCGTTGCATATCTTAAGGAAAGATTTCAAATTGAATGGTATTGCTCATTCGCAGATAAAACAACGGTTAAAAAAAGCGAAGAAATGGCACACATGTTCGGATGGACATCATTTCATGCCAGCACGCCGGATAGAGATTTAAGCGAAATGAAAAAATTCACTTTTGGAAATACCACTTTGGAAGTCATACCCACTCCGGGGCATACTCCAGGAGGTGTCGCTTTCTTTTCCTTAGAAGATCGTATTCTTTTCAGTGGTGACACCCTTTTTAAGGAAAGCGTAGGAAGAACGGATTTTGAAGGAGGGGACTTGCATTGTTTGATGCACTCGATAGTCGATTCGCTTATCAAACTCGGAGACGATGTTTCAATATTCCCAGGGCATGGAGCAGAAAGTACCATCGGACATGAAACAATGTACAATCCATACATTGTCGATGCCCTAAACCATATATTTAATTATTAGGATGAGAATTGATATTATAACAGTACTTCCGGCACTTATTGAACCATGGACAAAGGAATCCATCGTTAGCCGTGCAATAGAAAGAAACATTGCCGAAGTTCATATTCACAATCTTCGTGACTATACCTTTGACAAGCGTCGCACGGTGGATGACTACCCTTTTGGCGGAGAAGCTGGTATGGTAATGAAAGTGGAACCAATCTTTTTGTGCATAGAGAAACTACGAAAAGAACGCAACTATGATGAAATTATATACACTTCGCCAGATGGAGAACGTTTTTCGCAAAGTACAGCAAATACGCTTTCTCTAATGGAGAACATAATCATTCTATGCGGACACTACAAAGGCATCGATTATCGTATCCGTGAACATTTGATTACCAAAGAAATTTCAATAGGAGACTATGTGCTTACCGGTGGAGAACTGGCCGGAGCTGTAATAATGGATTCCGTAATAAGACTCCTTCCGGGAGCAATCGGAGATGAATCGTCAGCCCTTACGGACTGCTTTCAGGATAATCTCCTGGCGCCTCCGATATACACGCGTCCGGCTGAATTCAACGGATGGAAAGTTCCCGAGGTACTACTCTCGGGCAATTTCAAGGAAATTGACAAATGGAATGAAGAGCAGTCATTGAAACGCACACGGGAACTTCGTCCCGATTTACTTGAGAGACTATGAGATACTTTTTTGTTGTTGGAGAACCTTCAGGAGATTTGCACGCTTCGAATCTAATGCGTGGGATTCTTGATAATGATTCTGAAGCAAGTTTTCGCTTTTACGGGGGAGATAAGATGGCCTCTATCGCAGGCCCCGAGAATCTTGTCAAGCATTACAAAAAGATGTCTTTCTTCGGAGTTGCGGAAGTTATACGTAACATCCGTACGATTCTCTCTCAAATTAAACAATGCCAAAAAGCCATCATGGATTTCAACCCAGATGTCGTAGTTTTGGTTGACTATCCAAGTTTCAATATGGAAATTGCCCGTTTTGCCCATAATCATGGTTTTACGGTGTACTACTATATCGCTCCAAAAGTATGGGCATGGAAAGAATGGAGAGTGAAACTTATCAAAAAATATGTAGATCGTCTCTATACTATTTTTCCATTTGAAACGAACTATTTCAGAAAAAAAGGCATTGAAGCACACTTCTTCGGAAATCCTCTGCAGGATGCCATCCATCAAAGGCTTTTTCCAATGAAAGATACTTTGGAATTGCGAAAGGAACTTGGAGTTGACAACCGACCGATTATAGCTCTTCTTGCTGGATCTCGTCGAACGGAAATACGTCGAAATCTACGTAACATGCTACTTTTAAGGAAAAGGTTTCCTAACTACCAGATGGTTCTTACAGCAGTATCATGGATTCCAATGGAGTTCTATCAAAACATCATAAAAGAAGAGGATATACATATTGTTGTAGACAAGACATACGAAGTTCTAAGCATTTCCCAAGCGGCAATCGTAACATCCGGAACAGCAACACTTGAAACTGCCCTAATAGGAACTCCCGAAGTTGTTGTATATCATGTGTCACGCATTGTTGAATTTATGCGTCCATTCGTTCTAAAAATTCCATTTATTTCCCTTGTAAACATTAATTTAGGGAAAGAGTGTGTAAAAGAAATCGTCACTTCCAGATTTAATTGCAATTTCGTAGAAACTCAGTTGCGTTCAATTCTTCCCGGAGGTGAGAAAAGAGAAAAAATGCTTGCAGATTTCGAACAACTAAGACAATTAATAAAAGAAAAAGGATCATCCTTTAGAACAGCGGCCGATATGGTTGAGTCATTAAAGAAAAAGTCATGAAAATCATCTGTATAGAGAACTGTTTTACAGACAAGCCCATATCTATGGAATTTAGGCCCGACTCCTCTCATCTTAGAGAGAACGACCCATTCTATCTAAAATGCGGCGAAAGTTACTCCTTCCATGCAGGAATTGCCTTGCGCATTTCACGTATCACGAAGTGTATCAATCCAAAGTTCGCCTCACGAAATTTTGACCAGATTCGTCTTGCTATCGCATTCAAGAACGAAACTCTTTTCAATGAGCTAGAATCAAAAGGAATTTCAACCATGCCTGCAACGTGTTTTGACTATTCGCTTGCTCTTTCTGAAGACTCAGTCGAAAGCGTTGATTTTAATAACCTGGATGTAAATCTTGAATACGATTCAAAAGAAGACACACTAAAATTTTCATCTTCGTTGTACTCCATTGAAAAAATAATATCCACAGTTTCAGAAAGCCTCACCCTCAAGGTTGGAGACTATGTAGTAGTGCTCTTTCCAAATCACTACGAAGCAAAAGTTGGAAGAGTTAAGTTTTCCATAATGGACAAAACACTTTTGGATTTTGAAATAAAATAGAAGATTAGTCGCATTTTGCAATCTAATCAGGCACTAAAGTTAAGCAACAAAATGGCAATATTCATTCTTGCATCTTCCTCTCCAAGAAGGCATCTTCTAATATCCGAATGTGGAGTTGAATTTACAGTAGGAGTCAAATACGATTGTGAAGAAGATTACCCCGAGCATATGCCTAGTGAAGAAGTATCACTCTTCCTATCGAAGAAAAAAAGTGAGGCGTACCCCGAGAAACTTCTTGAAGGTGAAGTGCTCGTAACGGCAGATACTACTGTTATTATCAATGGACGGGTCTTAGGTAAACCTTCAACGCGAAATGAAGCTATTGAAATGCTTCTTTCACTTTCTGCAACAGAGCACCATGTAATAACAGCTGTTACGCTTCGCGATAAAGATCACTCGCATACCTTTATGGAGACTAGCATCGTGCATTTTCGAAAGCTTACGATGAACGATATAGAATTTTATGTAGATAATTTCAATCCATACGATAAAGCCGGGGCATACGGCATTCAGGAGTGGATTGGAGAGCACGGCGTAGAGCGTATCGAAGGATCCTTAAGTAACATTATAGGATTCCCCGTGGAACGATTCAAAAAAGAGGCCAAAACTTTTCTGCTTAAATAACTAACTTTGAATTTGATCATCAAAAGGCACTATGAATAAAACACAATCATTTTTTCTTGTAGCTGTCATTTTAGCTATACTATCATGCCGTACATCACATAGCGAAAATCAATATGTGCCGAAAGTAAAGGCGGACACAATTCGTATTCTTCACTACAATGTAGGTGCATTTCAAAAAAGTGAACAAACTTCCATCAATTATGTAGCAGCCATGGCTAAAGAAACTGGTGCCCAGTTCATCTCAATGAACGAGTTGGATAGTTGCACGCAAAGAACAAAAAAGGTCTTTCAAGCAAAAGAGTTTGCCCGTGCAATGGGAAAGTGGAACTATTTTTTTGGCCGAGCAATGCCATATGATGGTGGTGCTTACGGAATAGCTATTGCAACTTCACCCTCAAGACCAATCAACAAGGCGTATGTAGTCAGTCTTGAAAAGGGCGATGGCAGTGAGCCTCGCGCACTTTGCGTTGCGGAATGTGGTGATATTGTCTTTGCAACCACACATCTAGATCACAAGGGACCTACATCTCAACTTCTGCAAGCAAAAAAAGTATCTTCAACACTCCTTTCAAAATATAAAGGACAGGGAAAAACTGTCATTTTATGCGGAGATATGAATGCTCTTCCATCTTCCGAAACAATAAAAACATTTGAAAAAGATTGGACAATACTCAACGACACACTTCAATATACATATTCTGCAAAAAAGCCATCTCGATGCATTGACTATGTAATGCTAATGAAGGAAAGTGCACCGTTTTCGATACTTAAATCCCAAGTACGCACTTCATTTGTATCGGGCGATATAGAAGTAGCTTCAGATCATCTTCCGCTGGAAACCGTCATATTTATTTCAAGACAACTAAAGAACTAAACATATCACTACGACAAAGTTCTTTTTTCGATTCGTATCCATCAGGTGAAAAATTTCAAGAGACCTGAAGGTGATAATGACAAAATTGGAACATCAAGACTAAGGCCCTAAATTGGGGTCTTTTTCTTTAGACCTAATTTTGAGAACTATCACATATTGGAAAAACAACACAAGGAGATAAAAAAATGACTCACATTATTTGTGAGCCACTTTTTGCGGTGTGTATGGGACTCGAACCCATGACCTCCGCCGTGACAGGGCGGCATTCTAACCAGCTGAACTAACACACCTCGTTCCGAATTGCGAGTGCAAATATACACTGTTTTCAATAAACAACAAAAAAAATTGAAAATTTATTTTGATTTTTTTGTAACTACTTAGCAGAATAAAAAAAGAGAACCCTTTTTAGGCTCTCCCTTCCCTAGTTTCACACTATAAGTTTTTGGGTAATAATTCTCGGTCC
>JAGHTK010000086.1 GCA_018065435.1 Candidatus Alistipes equi | reverse complement strand
TTCCTTACAAGGGCTAAAGAGAAATATTTCAACGAAGGTGGTGAACGTGTTATTGACATTGAGGAAATTGTTGTCGTTGCAAAGAAACGTCAAAGTCCTTTCTTCGCAACTGGGAACACTGGAAGCCGTCTGCATGGTGACCTTTCTGGCTATGCTTCAATTTACGATGCTCTTGCAACGTTCAAGGAATTGAACGTTATTGGCCAGAACGTCACAACCCTTAAGCAGTATGTTTCACAGGGCCTGGTTGATAACGAATCAATCATTCTATCGGAAACTAACGATGAACAGGCAGGAGAAGAAAATGATGTATCATTCATTCAGACGATTCCTTCAATGGATGATGATATGTTAACGCCTGAAGTTTATGTTAATGAAAAGAATTCAAGCATCGAAGACCTTGGTAATTATGATATGAAATACGTTGAGCGTCTAGCTTTTGTGGATGGAAAGGCTGCTTATATGCTTGGTCTATCGGCTCCAGCCGGTGCTATTTTAGTCGAGGTGAGCAAAGAAGGACTATATACTACGGTTACTTCCGATGCAATGGCAAGAGTTGTAGTTCGTGGTTGTCAGAAACCAGATCAGTTCTATAAACCGAAATACCCTACAATTGCAGATAGACTCGCTGAAAAGAAGGATATGCGTTCAACCATTACATGGGAGCCTCTTATTCATACTGATGCTTTAGGACAGGCTACTGTAGCGTTTTATACTGCAGATCGTAGTGGAACGTATGATGTTATCCTGGAAGGTATCACGGATGATGGAGAACTTTGCCGTTCAACTGAAAAGATTGCTGTGGAATTCAAGCCTTTGCAGTAAACATCATTTTACTAAAATTGAGTGGCATCCTTCGTGGTGCCATTTTTTTAGTGCTATTGGCATGATATCTTCTTTTTGGATTCAAAGTAATCCCCTTCGCGTAGATGTAGATATCTTAGATGCTACAAACTGAATTATCCCTTGCTATTTGGCAGAGAACGTAATTTTCTGGTTGCACCGACTAGCGCCAACGAGGCGCAGAATTCTGGCATTTAAGGACGGATGGATCTTTATCATCGCAAGAACGTTAATCCAACACCTCGATTTTGAGAGTTGCTAATGAAAAATCCCAGAGCTGATGATTTCAACACCCCGGGATTTGATATTCACAGAACAGGCTGACATTATTTCAGTTTGAAATCGTAATGCCCATCCTCGTACTTTTCGCGGATTGTCACCCACAAAGCCTTATTGGCGATGTCGAAGATGCTGTTATGGCTTGTGAACCACAAACCGTCCTCGGGATTGTATTTGCCGGTAGCTTCATACGTCTTGTATGCATCCACCTCTATCGCAGGTCTTGTCTGTTTCAGAATCTTATCTTTTGTCCAATAACTATGAGGATAATCAAGGAAAGTAGGAATCTTGTGAGTGCCCCAGTATTCCGAGCACCAGAAAGGATTGGTATCCTCCTTATACGTCTGAGTAAACCTGACCTCTTTCATCAGATTCCACATACCTTCCATTGTATTTCCGGTAGCATAGTCTTTTTTAAGAATATTATATCTTCCAACACTAGGCGAATGTTGAGTAGTCACATACGTCTTATACTTGACTTTCATAGTGAAAAAACTTCATATTTGTAATAGTCTAAATCTCAGATGTGTATAAAATATTATGTAATGCCTTGTGGGTGCTTCACATCTAAAAATGTTTATTTTGGGACATGCTCATATGTTATGGCTATTCACAGACCTTTTTTATCACTTCGAGTCTAAACACATAGACCGCTTATAGGTGTCTTGGAAATCTGAGACCATACGTTGGGTGCCTTATCAGCAAAGTCAGGGTATGATTCAAAAAAAGAGATGACACCCGTAGGCATCATCTCTAAAATTATATTTCAGAATAATAAATTATTCCTTTGATAACTTTTCTTTTAGTTCTGCCAGTCCTGCAATATCACCGAGAGTTGTCTTTTCGATTGACTGCTGAACTTTCTTTACAGAAGACTTTGCTTCCTGAGCTGCTGCTTTACGCTCTGCCTTCTCCTGAGCTGCTTCAGCGCGTTTTACTTCTTCGAACAGACGAGTGTGTGAAAGAATGATTCTACGTGTGTTCTTTGAGAACTCAGTAACCTTGAATTGTGCAGTTTCGCCAGCCTTCAAAGTAGTACCATCTTCCTTTACAAGTTGTTTTGCAGGTACGAATCCCGTTAGGTCTTCTTCTAGAGCAATGGTAGCTCCCTTATCGTTTGCTTCTACAACCTTTGCTTCAAGAACGGTATCAACTTTGTACTTCTGCTCGTATTCGTTCCAAGGATTCTCCTCGAGCTGCTTGTGACCAAGGCTCAAACGACGACCTTCCTTGTCGATTTCAAGTACGATTACATCGATATCTGCACCTACCTGAGTGAAATCTGATGGATGCTTAACCTTCTTTGTCCAAGAGAGGTCTGAAATATGAATAAGTCCGTCAACGCCTTCCTCTATTTCAACAAATACACCGAAGTTGGTGAAATTGCGAACCTTTGCTACACACTTTGTGCCTGCAGGATACTTCGTGTCAATATTCTCCCAAGGATCTGCAGTGAGTTGCTTGATACCAAGAGACATCTTTCTTTCTTCACGGTCAAGTGTAAGGATGACAGCTTCAACTTCATCACCTACCTTGAAGAACTCCTGAGCTGTGCGTAGGTGCTGGCTCCAAGACATTTCTGAAACGTGGATAAGACCTTCAACACCAGGGGCAATTTCGATGAATGCACCATAGTCAGCGATAACTACAACCTTACCCTTTACACGGTCACCAACCTGGAGGTTGCTATCAAGAGACTCCCATGGATGACTTGTGAGTTGCTTCAAACCAAGTGCGATTCTCTTCTTTGTCTCGTCGAAGTCAAGGATAACGACATTAATCTTTTCATCAAGATGAACAATCTCCTCAGGGTGATTTACGCGGCCCCAAGAGAGGTCTGTGATGTGGATAAGACCGTCAACGCCTCCAAGGTCAATGAATACACCGTAAGATGTGATATTCTTAACTGTACCTTCAAGAATCTGACCCTTCTCAAGCTTAGACATGATGACTTCCTTCTGTGCTTCGAGTTCTGCCTCAATGAGAGCTTTGTGTGAAACAACGACATTCTTGAACTCCTTCGTGATTTTTACAATCTTGAAGTCCATAGTCTTGTCAACATATACGTCGTAATCGCGGATAGGCTTAACATCGATCTGTGATCCTGGAAGGAATGCCTCGATGCCGAATACGTCAACAATCATACCGCCCTTAGTACGGCATTTAACATATCCCTTAACAATTTCTTCCTTCTCCATAGCCTCGTTAACGCGATCCCAAGATTTGTTCTGGCGTGCCTTCTTGTGAGAAAGAATAAGCTGTCCGCTCTTGTCTTCAATTGATTCTACATAAACTTCAACCTTGTCTCCTATTTTGAGTTCTGGGTTGTAACGGAATTCTGTAACAGGAATGTAGCCTTCGCTCTTGTAATCGATGTTTACGATTACCTCTCTTTTGTTAATTTGTGCAACGACACCTTCTACGGTTTCACCTACTGCAATCTTCGACATTGTTTTGTCGTAATCTGCAGTGATTTCTTCCTTTGATTTGTCATAAAGATTAGAGTTCTCCTCAAAGGCTGTCCAATCGAATTCTTCCAATTTTGTATTTTCCATACAATGTTTGCGATACAATCGCTCGTTAAAAGTTAATAATTAATAAAAAGTCTTCAATACGAAGAGTGACAAATATAAACATAATTTTTTTATGGATAACTAGTTGTGAGATTTTTTTTCGTAACTACTCAGTAGGATTTTTTAATGCTTGCTGCTTTTTCCCGTAATTATTGTGCCTAAATTCATTTTTGTACATTAGACAAACAGAAAGCAAT